>CAZFDX010000426.1:0-18746 GCA_964518325.1 uncultured Alcaligenaceae bacterium
TTGTTGACTCTCCACAACCTTGGCAATTATTGGCAATCTTCGTGCCAAATGACACAGACCTAACTGATAAGAGTATATATGATTATTCAGGATTGCAGTATCTGGATACGATTGAACTATTTCGGTCTAGGATTTCAGAAGAAGGTATCAAACTTCTTGTCCACAATCCTGAACTGCGTAGGGTGGTGCTTCAAGAAGTGAATCTCAGCGATTCCAGTCTAAAACACCTCAAGAAACTAACCAAATTATCGGATTTGAATCTTGCTCAAACGGGTGTTACTGACAATGGTTTGAAGGAATTAGTCGAACTCAAAGAACTTAATCACCTTGACCTTCGTCGAAACCAAATCACTGATGAAGGACTAAAAGTTCTCGCTAACATCAAGAGTCTCAAGACTCTTTATCTTGATAACACAAAAGTAACTGAAGCTGGTATACAGGAATTGAAAAAGGCCCTGCCTAATTGTAAGATCACCTATTAATAATCCTTTTGTGGGTCTATAGTATCTAATAAATGCATTTAACACCGATCAGCCTACTCGAACGAATCCGAAAAGTAAATGACCCTCGGTCTTGGTTTGAGTTAGTTGCCATATATCAACCTTGGCTTCGGAATTGGTTGCAAACACATCTTGTTCTTTCATCGGATGTCGATGATCTTGTACAGGAGACACTCACAACCTTGGTTGAGGAACTTCCTCATTTTCGACATAATGGACGGAAGGGGGCATTTCGGGCTTGGTTACGACAGATAATGATCAATCGACTCAGGGAATTTCGTCGGAAGAAAAAAGACTTCCTGAACAACTCGGAGGAATGGTTGAATCAACTCGCTGACGATAAGAGTGTACTCAGCCAGATTTGGGATCGAGAACACGATGAATATATAATCAAGCAATTACTTAAGCGAATCTCCAGTGATTTTGAACCGATAACTTGGCAGGCTTTTGAAGCCTTTGTTATTCACCAACAACCCGCGAGTGTTGTTGCCGACCAATTAAACTTGACCCCAGGCGCAGTTTGGACGGCAAAATCCCATATACTCAAACGATTGCGTCAGGAAGCTAAAGATTGGCTTGATTAATGATTTTTCTGCCTGACCTAGGTACCATAGAGACTCTTTAGCGAACATCCTCTGAATATCCTTATGAATATCCACTGTAATTCTCTGGTCTGTCGGATGAGTTTCTCTCCCCGATCTGGGCTAGGCTCCTTGGGTTCTTCTTTTTGGCAATTTAGGGAAGCTCGGTAAATCTCGGGGAATAACCCGTAGGGAGTCTTTGAAAAAATTGCCCTTTTCTCTGTAAAAAAGTTCTGGTAAAAACTACTCAATCTTCACAAGTGGCCGAAATGGGTTTCGGTCTCAATCTCGATTCAACCACAAGGACAGGGAGGTCCATCGTGGCTCACCGCTGGCGATTACGACACAAGCTCTTGCTTGGCGTTACCCTTGTGGTGGCCAGTGTCGGGGCCTTGCTCGCTGGTACCATCTATGGTCTGGATTCCTATATGCAGACCATGAAAACGACCGATAGCAAACTTGCAGAATTGCTCAAGCTCGACGAGCTGAAACCGGTGGCAGCAGGCATACTTTCTTATGTTCCCAATACTCAAAAAGGACCAATTGACCTGCTGCGATTATCGACGCCGCAGGAGGATCAGGTCACTTTAGCCAGAGAACGGCTGGCCGAATCCAAGAGAATCTTTGCCGACTACAAATTGCGTTTTGAAGATACCAATCGACGCAAACGCGATCCCGATCCTTATACCGATACGCAATTGATACCGATTGTGGATAAAACCTTTGTCGATCTGGAAAAGGCAATCGAAAATTATGCGGCTCCGCAAGGAGCGATGGTCAGCAAACCATTAAGCGACGATAAAGAAGTTCGCAAACAGTATGAACGCCTTTTGAGTTTGATCGATCAACTCCGTAGCGAAGTCGCCGGAGATATGTATGCTCGGATCGGTCTGGCGAGACGGGAATACCGCCAAGCCATGTGGATTGCCAGCGGGTCCGCGATTGCGGCAGGTGTGCTGGTTCTGATTTTGATTACCCTGTTCTCGGGCTGGGTCTTCAAACCCATTCGGGACCTGCAAGCAGGGGTCGAGCGGGTGACCGGCCAAGATTTTTCTCAGCCGATTGAATTGAAAAGCGGCGATGAACTCGAAGACTTGGCCACGGCCTTTAACGGCATGATGAAACGACTGGAAGAGACCTATCGGGATTTAGAACAACAGGTCGAGGAGCGATCTCGCCAATTAGTGCGATCGGAACGGATGGTCTCGGTCGGTTTTCTGGCAGCGGGGGTGGCCCATGAAATTAACAATCCCCTTGCGAGTATTGCCTTTTGTGCGGAATCGCTTGAAACCCGTCTTGCGGATTACATTCAGCGCGACCCTCAGAATACACAAGTGGTTGCCAAATACCTGAAGATGATTCAGCAGGAGGCATTTCGCTGTAAAGGGATTACCGCCAAATTGCTCGAATTTTCTCGGACCGGTGAGCAACGTCGGGAACCCACCGATTTATCGGAATTGATTCAATCGGTGCTAGAAATTGCTCAACATTTACAGCATTGCCGAGGCAAGCGCATCGTCTTCCAACCGTTTGGAAGAGTGATCGCCCTTGTTTGTGGCGAGGATATTAAATCGGTAGTGTTGAACTTGGTGGTCAATGCTCTGGAGAGTATGGAAGAAGGGGGAACCTTAACGATCACACTGCAGAGCAAGAACAATTTTGCCGAGATGACCTTTTCCGATACGGGGTGCGGTATGACCGCCGAAGTATTGAAAAACCTCTTCGAGCCGTTCTATACCCGAAGTCGTACCGGTAAAGGAACGGGGTTAGGATTGTTCATTAGCCATCAAATTATCGATCAACATGGGGGCCAAATCAGTGCAACCAGCGCTGGTCCTCAACAGGGAAGTACGTTTACGGTAAGGATTCCGCTTCAGGCCGTTGGCACCAAAGCAGAATCGAAGACTTCCGGAGGAACCTTGCCCATCGGTTCCAGCAAGAAGTCAGGAAAAACTCAGTCGGAGGAAGGTCTTGGCCACGCAGCCTAATCACCAATTACGAGTTCTCTTCGTGGACGATGAAGTTCCTCTTCAGGAATTCATGAAGAACGAGTTGCCCTTGATGGGGCACAGCGTGACTGTCTGTCCCGATGGGACCAGTGCGATTCGTGTTCTCAACCAACAATCGTTCGACGCGGCCATACTCGATTTGAAGATGCCAGACATGACGGGGATCGATGTGCTTCGGCACCTGAAGCAAGTGGCTCCCGATACCGATGCGGTCATTATGACTGGTTTTGCCACGCAAGAAACCACCGTGGAAGCGATGCGCCTCGGGGCGGCCGACTACCTGAATAAGCCCTGTCGTTTGGCAGAAATCCAAGCCCTGCTCATTCGCTTGGCAGAACGTCGCCGACTCAAGAACGAAAAGATCGCTTTGCAAACACGGGTCCAAGTGGCCGAGGGACCGAACCAACTGATCGGCGATTCCCCTGCCATGCAAGCGGTTTATCATCAGATTAGCAAGTTCGCTCCCACCGATTCGACCATCCTGATCCAAGGGGAAACCGGAACCGGAAAGGATGTGGTGGCCCGCACGATCTACCAAATGAGCCAGCGCTTTAATCAGCCTTTTGTTCCCGTGAATTGCGGGGCGCTGTCTCCCACTTTGGTTGAGAGCGAGTTGTTTGGTCACCGCAAAGGGGCTTTCACAGGGGCCGATCGGGATCATAAGGGGTTGCTCGAAGTCGCTAACGGCGGAACGCTGTTTCTCGATGAATTGGGCGAACTCGACAAAAATATCCAAGTGAAACTGTTACGATTTTTGGAATCGGGTGAGATTCGTCGAGTCGGCGATACCACACCGATTAAATCCGATGTGCGAATCATTTGTGCCACCAACCGCGATCTTCGCCGAATGGTCGCGGAAGGCACTTTTCGGGAAGATTTGCTGTATCGTTTGAATACATTTGAGATTCATTTGCCCCCACTGCGAGAACGCAAAAGTGATATTCCAAAATTGGCCGTACACATGCTGGCTCGCTCGGCGAAAAAATCGGTCGATCAAGTGGCGGATCTTCTCACGCAAGATGCGATTGATGCCATGATGGCCTACGCTTGGCCCGGCAACGTGAGAGAATTGGTCAACGCCATGGAGTACGCCTACATTGTTGCGGGCGGACACATGATTACCGCTGCCCACTTACCCCAAATCGTTCGCATGAAGGGGGCTGCCGTTTACCCTCGGCCGAATCCGCCTGCACCCGCGCAACCCGCAACCGCCGCCCCTGCTGCAACCGGTAACATCATCCCTATGTCTTCCCATCTCCCCACTACAGGAAGTCGAACCCTTGCCGATGTGGAGATGGAACATATCCTTCGGGTGCTTGAGAAAAATAATTTCAATAAGCCTGCCACGGCCAAGGAACTCGGGATTAGTCTCAAAACCTTGTACAACAAATTGAACAAATGGGAAGAGGATCGCCAAAATCAATCGGCCGCCGGTTAAAAGCATTCCTTGTGATCCGGTCGATTTTCCTTTCGATAACCATCCACGCGATGATCTCTCAGCCAAATCACCGACGATTCCTTGTGATCCGATCGGTCATCTGAATAAAAAAACATCCACCTTGAAGATGCCTGCCAAAGGGATTTTTCTCGATTCGTCTCGATTCGATTTTCTGATAACGATGGGGGTTTCTCGATTCGATTCCTTCTCAATCGCCTTTCTATCCTGTCTCAAGGGAGTTCCTACAATGAGGGGCAGTCTCAATCTCACTCACTGAGGGATCACCATCATGCGAACACTTTTCCTCCTGCTATTTTTGACCGCTCCGCTTTATGCTGGGCCGCTCTTCATTGAGGGTGCTAAACTAGAAAAACTTTGGGGCGACGGCGAATTTACCGAAGGCCCCTGTCTCGGTCCCGATGGCTGCATCTACTTTAGCGATATTGGGAATCGCATTATGAAGTTCGATCCCGAAACGAAAAAGGTGACCGAGTTTCGTAATCCTTCGGGGCGATCCAACGGCCTGAAGTTCGATTCAGCAGGCAACCTTTATGCCTGTGAAGGAGCCAGTAAAGGTGGGAACCGCCGTGTGAGTATCACTCCTCCAAAAGGGGAACCCAAAACCCTCGCGGATAAATTCGACGGAAAAAAATTCAACAGCCCCAACGATTTGATCCTCGATGCGAAAGGTCGCGTCTACTTCACCGATCCCCGTTACGGCGGCGATGAAAAACGAGAGATCGACACAGAAAGCATCTATCGAATCGACCCCGATGGTAAGGTTTCCCTTGTCACCAAAGACGTGGAAAAGCCGAACGGTATCGTGATTTCTCCCGATGGCAAAACCCTTTACGTTGCCGATAATAACCCCGCAGAGAAGGGGGCACGTCACCTTTTATCGTTCCCGTTGAAAGAAGATGGTACGGTGGGCGAAAAGAAAATTCTGTACACCTTCAAAGGACGGGCCATCGACGGCATGGCGATCACAAAAGAGGGGTTAGTCGTTGCCACGGCCGGTTCGGGTAAGGAGGCAGGGATTTATGTATTCAATCCCGAGGGGAAAGTGGTGGATTTCCTCCCCACTCCCGAAGACCCCACGAATTGTTGCTTTGCCGGAAAGGATATGAAAACCCTCTACATCACGGCAGGGAAATCGCTGTATCGCATTGACACCAAGGGGGTCGGCTTTTTACGCTGAATTTTTCCAAATAAGTTATTTTCTCAGGAATTTTTAACTTGATAGGATGCGGTCGTTTCGATTAAGATCATTTCATCTTTTTCATTTCCTCACTCTTCCGAGGGCCTAATTCTATGCGTTTTCTCTCCAAAACGCGAAAAGCGTTTACTTTGATCGAGTTGTTGGTGGTGATTGCGATCATTGCCATCCTGATTGGATTGCTGCTACCGGCGGTACAAAAAGTGCGTGCCGCTGCCAATAAAACAACCTGTAGTAACAATCTGAAGCAGATTGGTACAGCTCTGCACAACTACGAAAGTGCGATTGGTCAACTTCCTGTGGTTGGGTCGGCCGATGCACCTCCGTTTGGAACCGGCGGCGACTGGAACTGGGGTTCGGCATGGACCGTCTGGATTCTTCCTTACATCGAACAAGACAACCTCTTTAATCAATTCCGATTCCCCGGCGGTTCGGGCTGGGGATTCGCTGGCAACTATGTGGCTGCCTCGAATGCCAGCATCAAAACCTATCTCTGTCCTGCTTCTCCGGTCCCAAAGGTGGCTCCCGCTCCGTTTTCAGGAACCAACGTCCCCTCGAACCACTATGTGGGGATTTCGGGCGCTGTGAACGGATTGATTCCGGGTTATAACGAAACCCGTCTGAGTTTCCCCAACACCGGAACCACCGGCTGTTGCACAGGGGGGATTTTGAGCGGCGGGGGCACCTTGTTCCCTGGTAGCCAAGTGGTTCTTTCCACCATTGCAGACGGAACCAGCAATACCATCCTTGTCAGCGAGCAAAACGACTTTTTAACCCTGACGAATGGCTCCCGTGTGGCTTGGGGGGCGGGGCTTTTACATGGATTTATGATTGGGCATTTCCGCCTTCCGAGTATTGCTCCCCCGAATTTGGGCACAACGGATAACCGTGCCTTCCAAATGACAACCATCCGCTATCAAATTAATCGTAAAACGGGGTGGACGGAAAACTGCGGGGGCACGGGGGTTTGCTCCAATATGGGGACGAACATTCCGTTGAACTCGGCTCACACCGGTGGCGTCAATGCTCTGATGGGCGATGCCTCGGTTCGCTTCCTCCGTGATTCTACCAGTCTCCAAACCTTGGCTCAACTGGCCACCCGTGACGATGGGATTCCGTTGGGGAACGATCAGTAATCATCCGTTTCCCCTTCCCATTTATTTATCCCAACTTCTCTGAGACTTAATGATCTTGGGAATAATATCCCATCTTCTCTAAGACTTCATGATTTTGGGAATAATATCCCATGATTGAAACAACATGACCCACTACCCAATTTCTCGCTTTGAAGCTCTAAGGGTGGATTTCTTCTCAGGTCGAACTTGATGGAATCGCATCTTCTCGTTAAAGTGAAGAATGATTGGATCGGGGGACCTCTCCCTCTTCTACAAGGATTGTCATGGCGATTGATCTCACTTTGAAAGAAGATTTACGCGAAATTACCGAGAGCTTGGTGGCCAGCTACACTGAATGTAGTCGCATCAATCATTTGGGGCACGAGCCTTTACCCAGTCGGGAAGCGGTCCACCGCATTCTTGCCGATCTTTATGAGATTGCCTACCCGGGCTTTGGACGGCGACAAAACCTTCACATGGGAAATGTCGAGTATTACGTTGGCAGTGTGATCGATTCGTTACATGATATTCTCACCGAGCAAATTGCCCGTGCCTTCCGCCACGAAATGTGTGCCGAGAATCCAAACCTAGATTGTTTGGCGATCGCACAGGGGAAAACGCTCGAGTTTTTACGGCGATTACCAAGCGTCCGCGAAATTCTGGATCAAGATGTGCATGCTGCCTATCGCGGGGACCCTGCCGCACGCAGTCATCATGAAATTATTTTCTGTTACCCCGGCTTGGAAGCCATCACGGTTTATCGTTTTGCTCACGAACTGTTGAAACTCGGTGTTCCTTATCTTCCTCGGATGATGACCGAGGCCGCCCACTCGAAAACCGGTATCGATATTCACCCCGGCGCGACGATTGGCGCTGGTTTCTTTATCGATCACGGAACGGGAGTGGTGATTGGCGAAACTTGTGAAATCGGCAAAAACGTGAAAATCTACCAAGGGGTGACCCTCGGGGCTTTGAGTTTTGCCAAAGATGCCGATGGGGAACTCGTTCGCGGAACCAAACGGCACCCCACTTTGCAAGATGATGTGATTGTCTACGCGAATGCTACGGTTCTCGGGGGAAATACGGTGATTGGTGAACGCTCCGTGATCGGGTCGAACGTCTGGTTGACTCACTCGGTGGCCCCTGACTCCGTCGTGGTCCTCGAAAAACCACAATTACGGGTTCGCGGATCGAATCCCCCGACAAATCCCGATGGCATCATGTATCACATCTAATCGAATCCCCAAAAAAGGGATCGAATGGGATCGCAAGAAGGAATTGAATGAGATTGCAAAAAGAGAATGCGAGAAGAAATACGATTTCCTCTTTAAGCCAAGTTCATTCTAGGTGAAGGTCACTGAAGTATCCCCAGAGAGAAAGGCAGCACGGCGTTTCTTGAAAGCCTCGATTCTGGGTTTCATATAGCCTTGAATTTCTTCAAAACTAATTGGTCGATACTGGCAATTATCGACCCCGACATCTTTGACCAGTAACCAAGGTTGTGCCTGATCTTCTTGAGATAACCGACCATGAACATGTCCATAAAGATGCCATGCCCCATGAAAGCTCCGATGCCAACTTCTCATTGGGTAATGATTGAGAAAAATATCTTGGCCTTGCACGGTGATTAAAATTTGCTCATGCACACGTTGAAAGCATTCGGCAATCCCAAGGGGGTCGTGATTGCCCCAAACCAAGTGGACGTTTTTACAGAGAATGCGAGAGCGATATTTCTTAGCGGCTTCGATCCCACCCCAGCAAAAATCGCCGAGAATCCAAAGGGTATCATGCTCCTGAACCGATTCGTTGATGCTGGCCAAAAGAATTTCATCGTGTCGGGCTAAAGTGGCTGCGGAAATGCGGAGATTCCCTTTTGGGTTGTTTTGGTGTAGGGCCATTTCTTCAGGGGAGAGAAACGGTCGTTGACAAAACTTGATGATATTGGCATGCCCCAGATGAAGGTCTGCGGTGAACCAAGTTCGTGACATTGAAAAAGTTCCACAAGTGGTGACCAAAAATCGACAAAGATTCGACAGAGATTATTTTAATCGGGTTCGCCACCGACCATTCAGAAAGTTGCCCCCGCTGCTACAATGTTTATCATGAGATATTTCCTCTTACTTTCGGCAATCGTTTTAGGGATGCTCGGCATTCCTTATGATCTTTTCGCAATGCAACCCCTTGCATTCACATCCGATGAATTGGGCCGATTGGTCGTTACCAATGAAAAAGAGTTCAATAACCTGAAAGGGAAAACATTAGTCATCACCGGTGAAATTGAATCGTTGAATGAACCGTATATTTTTTTGAAGACCGAACATTCGTATAAGACAGGCCAACCCGTGAGAATTTGTATTCGCATGCTCGATTTTCGGGCTTCCAAAGCGAAAGTCGGGGAACTCATTACGCTCGGGGGAGAACTAGAAGTGGATGGTGTTTTTGGCCCTTCCTTGAAGAACGGGCGACTACCACTTCCTCAAAAAAAGTAGCACCTTAGGTTGAATGGTGTATAAGCTGAGCAGATGATGGCATTTGAATTTCTGTCTTCCTTCAAAAGAAGCTCCTTATGTTGACAGGTAAGTTAGTTCGTGTTCGGGTCGCCCGTCATAAAATTCATCCTCAATATATCAATGTAAACGACCCGAACCTCCGCGACTTGGCCGACAATCTTCTTCAGTTATTTCGTTCTATGATTGGAAAAACCCGAACGGAGATGGAGGAGGAACTAAAAGATGTGATTGGGGATCATCCCTCGCAATTGGTTCACCAAGGGTTAGCAAAACTTTTGGAGGATCGATGTGAATTCGAGATCGATGCGCAACATGCTCCCAGTGAAATTCGAGAAAAAATCTTCTTGCTCGCCAGTGCTGCCCGAAAAAATCAAACCTTTGATCGGGCGAATATCATTCAGGAGGTTGCACTTCATTTTTTGACTTCTCCCGAACAAATTGAACAAACATTTTTTGCGGACCTTCGGGATGAACAACGAATCACAAAATTTACGGACCTCACTCCAGAACAATTACTGAATCGTTATAATGTTTCACTCGTCCAAGCCATTTTATTACGGGCGACTCATGTTCGTGTGGAAGTTTATGGAGAAACCCCCTCGCGGTATCGACAGTTGTTTCGGAGTTTTAAATTCCATCGTTTGATGTTTGAAGTGCATCCCCTTGCGAATGATGGTCACGAAATTTTGCTAGATGGCCCCATGAGTTTATTTCAATCGACCAGCAAATACGGATTGCAACTCGCATTGGCATTGCCTGCCATTCTTCAATGTAAGCGATACGAGTTGAATGCAAAAATCATTTGGGGCGCAAAAAGGCAAGAGAAAACCTTACATGTTTCCGTGACGGATGGTCTGCGCTCTACTACGATTGATTACGGAGATTACACCCCGCCCGAGTTAGTTTCGTTTGCACAATCTTTTCGGGAAAAAATCACAGATTGGACCTTATCCCAAGCCCCTGAAGTGATTCCATTACCCTCAGGAGTTTGGATTCCCGATTTTATTCTGACTCATAAATCAAGTGGGATTGAAATACCCTTAGAAATTGTTGGATTTTGGCGCAGGACGAATGCCGAAAAATTATATCAACGTCTCTCTCAGGGGTTGGCATCACCCTTTATTTTGGCCTTTTCGGAACAAAATCGTGTCGATCAAGAGGAAACTCAGCCCAGTGGAAATATCTATTATTTTAAGCGAACACCTATCCCTTCTGAAATTGTCAAAATGGCCAATCGATTCATCGGCATAGAATCATGAATTGCGAATATCATTCAGCCGATTCCTAAAGGAATAATTCCTAGTGATTTCATTATATTTTGAAAGGAAGAAATGATAAGAATCGGATGCTATATCAAAAGCAAGAGTACATCGAGATTTCACCAGATTCCAATATCAAATACCGAAGCTAAATATCGTAAAGTCAAAAATCCTAAAGAACGCCATTCTACATGAATTTTCACCGTGGCCAGTGTTCCGGGAACAATACTATCATCCGGATCATCAATCTCCACAGGGATTAAATAGGTTTGAACTAAAGGCTGATGGATATTGGGATCGCTACCGGTTTTCGTTGCTAATGTCCCCCCCCCCTTGTTCGTAAGTGAGACGGGGACATTTTTCTCATCGGTATCAGGGACTTTGAGAATTCGACCCGTCAATAAACGATCGCTACTATTTTTGGGTAGAATGCTCACAGGAATATAGCCTATCCCAGAATTTTTCATTTCATCTAAATTGGTGCGAATATCTTGATACTGGGTTGCATCAACGGGAACAAGAACCCGAATTTTATTTGGCTCGGTAATTAAACAAAATGGGTTGGGGTCTCCTTTCTGATAGGGTTTATTCCGATCTTCACGACGAGGGGCATTCATAACAATCCCCCCTCTGGGGGCCTTCAAAATTTCACAGTTTTCTTTCTGAGATTGCCAAAATTCAAGCGTCGATTTGGCACTACTTAAGGCCGATTCAATCAAGATTTTTTCATCCTTTAACTGCTTCAGGATGGTTTTATCGGTCGGTTCCGGTCTTAAACGACTTTCAATTGAGCGAAGACGTGTCTCTTGAGCATTCACTTCAATGCGAGCTTTTTCAAGTTGAAAATCGATTTCAGGAATACGGAACTTAGCAAGGTCGGCCCCCGCATTGACTCGATCCCCATCGAAAGCATATTGTTCGATTAAAATTCCCGATTCGAGGACGAAAACTTGTTCACGTTGCCCTTCGGTTACTTGCACTAGCCCGATCTCTTTGATGCGGCTAAATGGGGTCGGCAAAAATAAAAACAGTAACACGACCGAAGCAATCACAAGGGTCGTCAATAGAGTTCTTGGTCGATTCATATCAGGTAATCGTCCCCTTTGACGGTAAGATTTGATCATTTTATAAGTAGGCCAAAAGATCATCGTAGCTAGGGTTACTAATGCTAGCAATAAACTAATGATTTCGAGTTTATAGGGCTTTAACCACGTTGCTAGGAAAATCAAAATGCTCACAGTGATAACAACTCGATAGATAAAACTCGTTATGGCATACACAACAAAAAAGAATTTCCGCCAACGGGCCATATACGGTTCCGGCTGGACTTCGATTCCTAAGCAATAATGTTGAAATAATTTACCTAAATATCGATTAGACCGATCTTTCAGATTGGGAACTTCTAATAAATCTTGTAAGATGTAATAACCGTCGAATTTCATTAAGGGGTTGGCATTAAACATAATGGTACTCACACTACAAAGTACCATCAAACACATGGCCACGTTATTGATAAAAGGATATTGAGGGGTATACCACCAAACCCAAGTGGCAATCGATGCAATCACTAATTCCACCCAGATGCCGGCAAACGAAATCACAATCCTTTCCCATTTTCTTGCGGCCGTCCATGCATCTGTCACATTACAATATAATGCGGGAGAAAAGCACATGAAGAGTGCCCCCATCTCGTGCGATTCTCCTCCAAAGGCTTTACAACTAAGACCATGACCAAATTCGTGGATAACCTTCACAACGCCCAGACTGATCCACATGTACAACAATGTTTTGAAGGCAAAAAATTCTTGATAGGCCGGTAGCTTGGCATGAAATGTTTTATATTTGAATATCACTAATAATAATGCCGAGAGCATTAGCCCTACACTGAACCAAAGAAATGTATAAGTGAAAATGCCCCGAAAAATTCGTAAGGAGATCATCCAATTTAACAGACGATCCGGATCAAACAGAGGAAGTTTAATGTAAAGGGGATTGGAATACGTTGCGAAATTTTTGAGTCGGCGTTCTTTTCTTCGTTTCTCGAAGAGGTGTTCCGGAGCATTTGGAGAATCTTGTAGGACGAGACCGGCTTTGACTAACGATCGGGCAAAACTTTCGACCTCTTGTAACTCCAAGCGTTGCGGGACAAATTCTCGTTCCCAAGCGACCCGAATTTCTTCGAGGGTATTTTCCCCGTTGAGATGATTGAAGACAAAAAATTCACGATCATCGAGGCGATAGTATTTCAGCGTCACGGGGTCTTTAACGACTTGAACGGTCTTCCCCTCATAACGATCAGGAACAATAATCAGATCGTAGCGCCGCCGAAGTTTGACTTGCTTGCGACGTTCTGCTGCAGGAATGTAACTGGTACTCATAAGAGAGATTTTACCCAGTCACCGGCCTTTTAGGCAATAAGAGATTTGTTATAACCTTCGTTTAATCATTTTTGCATGATGAAATATCCCCGATGCCTTTATTCTTCCGACATACTGATGGATAGCCTCGATTCTTTACAGAGGATGTAATCTTCCAACGAGAAATTTAATCGTCAAACGTGGGAGTGATTGTGCCGTTGAGAAGTTTCTTCAATTCTCGTTCGAGCATTTGGTAATCGGTGGTAGTACTTGCGCCTGGGGGAGCATTCGGATCGGGTTCAACAACGAGTGGTTGAACATAGTCTTTGCCGTCCACCGTGAGAACAACCCGATAGGTTCCGGGAGCTAGAATCCCCGGAGCGAAAAGGGCCTTTTGTGCCGTGGGCAGTAAATCGAGTTCGGCATCGCTAATCCCTGCCGGCTTGGGAAGGGCCAAGCGGACTAAATTCCATGTCACCCGATGGTAACCCGCTTTGGTCTGAGTAAAGAACGTTTGGAGTGTGTTGCCACTGGCATCGGTGACCTTGAGCGAGACTTTTTCAGCGGGTTTCGCCAGAACGTAATCGAAATGGGTTCCTGCGGGAGGATTCGTACCGACGAAACGGCGAGCCGAACTACTGAACGGACTATCGGAGGTGGGCTGGCGACGGTATCGCACAACGGTATCGGGTGCCAAAAGGGCGGTTTTATTCCCCTTCACCAAGTCGGGAGTGAGTTGGCGCAAGGCACTCACATCGGCCACCCAGAACGAACGGCCATGAGTTGCAACAACGATTTCATTTGCAGTCGTCGGTTGAGCAAATTCATGAATCGCCACGGTGGGCAGTGCCGTTCCGTTGAGCTTGGTCCATGAAGCTCCGCGATTGATCGAAGCCCAAGCAGCAAATTCGGTCCCAACGTAGAGCAAATTGGGGTTGAGCAAATCTTCTCGAAGAACGCGGGTCGATCCTATGGGCAAATTACTGCGGATGCTTTTCCAAGTTTCGCCAAAATCTTCGGAGACGAAAACATAAGGCTCATCATCGTTGGAGCGGTGCGCATCGAAGGCCACATAAACACGTCCTTCAACGAATCGGCTAGCTTCTAAACTGGCCACCCAACGATAACCCGGCAAGCCTGCTTGTTTGAGTTTCGCACTGAGTTCGGTCCAGTTCTTTCCACCATCGCGAGTGACCCAAACAAAGCCATCGTCGGTTCCCACATATAAGACCTCGGGATTTTTCGGCGATTCGGAAATCGCGGTGGCGCTGCCTCGTTTGGTGCGAGTCAATTCGGGGGAAATGATCCGCGAGTTCGAGCCTTGGCTCACACTGCGATGGAGATATTGCGTTCCTAAGTAGACGATCTGTCCATTATGTGCCGAGAGGATGTAAGGGGTATTCCAATTGAATCGCAGCCCGCTGCCTACAGGGCGAATCGAATCACTGGCCCCCGTGCGGAGGTTTCGGCGGAAGGTGTTGCCATCTTGGCTTTCGTAGTAGATGATGTCGGGGTCTTTAGGATCGACCCGACAAACGAAGCCATCGCCCCAACCGACGAAAATCCAATCTTCGTTGATCGGTCCCCCCGCACGAAGTGTGCGAGAAGGCCCCCCCCACGAACCGTTATCTTGTAGGCCGCCGTAGATGTTGTAGGGCTTTTTGTTATCCACCGTCACATGGTAGAACTGGCCAAGAGCCATTTGTTTGAGATGGTCCCAGTGATTGGCTTTATCGAACGATTGATAAAGCCCACCATCGGTACCCACAATTAAATGTCGAGAATCTTTGGGGTTAATCCACAGGTCATGATGATCATCGTGTAATCCGCCGTTAAGCCCCCCCCCCGAGCGTTGCGTTCCACGGGGGCCTCGGGGACCTTGTTCGGTATCGAAGGTTCGTCCCCCATCCGTACTGCGGGCTAGTTTAATTCCACCGACATAAAGCGTATTGTCATCGTTGGGATCGACCCGAATGAGCGAGAAATAGAAGGGACGCGGATTGATGCTATTGATACGGGTCCACGTTTCCCCGCCATCGGTCGAGCGATAGACCCCTCCGGTGTTCACCCCATCGGGACCTTGCTGATTTTGTACGTTCTCGGCATTGCCCCCGAGTTGACCTGCAAAAGGCCGTTCGGGTGCGGGCATGGGAACTAGTTTCAGGGTGGCCTCTTTCTTTTGCCCATCACGAATATAGGTGACCGTCAGAGTATCACCGACCTTTTTCTTCTTCAGGGTTTCGTCAATCAGCTTGGTTTCCGTGAGGGGATTCCCTTCGATACTCGTTAGAATATCTTTGGCTTTGAGGCCCCCTTTGGCAGCGGAACCTTCCGGAACCACATCGTTGATAAGTAGCCCCGTTTTGTCGAGATTGCCAAAACGAATTCCTAGAGCGGGGCCATCGCCACTGACACCCGGACGAAGGGTCGGCGTCACTTCGATCACTTTGGTTTCTTGGCCCCGTTTCAGGGTGAGTTTGGTTTTTTCGTTGGCTTTCAGGGTCGAAAGAATATCGACCATTTCAAGGTAAGTGTTGACTTTTTTGCCAGCAAGTTCGGTCACAATGTCATCCGCTTTAAGGCCGGCTTTTTCTGCGGGGCCTTCTTTGGTGATGGCTGTGAGAAGGGCACCCCCCTCTTTGGCATCTTTCCCTTGAATCCCGAGATAGGCACCGGAACCGGCACGGCCCATGCCTGCTTTTTCCGAATCGACGATGGCAAAAACCGTGTTGGGAGATTTTCGGGACCAATCGAGGCCAATTCGACCGAGTTTGACGTTGGGTAAACCTTTGGTGACCTTTTGGAAAGTTTTGCCCCCGTCGATGGACCGCCACAGGCCACTTCCCGCCCCGTGTACTTTGGCTGGTGCGTAACCATCGGCGCCGGGAGGTGCTTTGGCATCGCCTAGAGTGCTATCGAATTCATCCCGTTGGCGTTCCCACATGGCCACCAACATTTGCTCGGGATTAGAAGGATTCACTGCAATATCAATCACACCGGTTTTGTCATCGACTTGCAGAATGGGCTTCCATGTTTTTCCACCATCTTCGGTTTTATAAAGTCCACGTTCGCCACCCGGTCCATACAGTCGCCCTAAGGCCCCTACGAAAACAACGTCGGGATTTTGGGGATGAATGTAAATGGCCCCGATTTGGTACGAGGTTTTAAGCCCCATATTCTGCCACGTTTTTCCGCCATCGGTACTTTTGTAACCCCCATCGCCATACGAAACGGAATTGCGTGGATTGGCTTCCCCCGTCCCGACCCAGACGATATTGCGATCCTTTTGGGAAACGGCAATCGCTCCAATCGAGACGGTGGCTTCTTTATCAAATTGATGTTCAAACGTGGCGCCGCCGTTGGTAGTTTTGATCACGCCGCCCGATGCGGTGGCTACATAAAAGGTGGTCGGATCGGCCTCAAATACGGCCAAGCCTGTGATGCGTCCTCCCATCGTGGCCGGTCCCACGCAACGCCAACCCAGCCCTTTGATACATTCTTCCGGAATGCCGGGTTCGACCAATTCCCGAGGTTTGGGACCCACTTCGCTATTCCGGAGTTGTTCGAGCTTCGCTTGGAGTTCGGCGATATTCTTTTCGAGTTCGGCGATACGCTTTTCTCGCTCGGTCGGCGGTTGCTGGCTCAGACCGATTTCGGTGAAAAAGGTTACCAGCAGAAATAAAATTCCCAGACCAATGGGATGAGTTAAACGAAAGGCACTCATGATGAACACTCAAAGAAGGACTTTCTCAAGGCTGTAGCAGATAGGATACAACTCATTAAGGTAAATTCAAGTTCAGTAAGTAGTTACTGCACAAAAACAAGTAGTGATTACTGCACAGAAACGAGATTGTCGCGATGAATCATCTCCACATAGGGGAGTTGCCCCAAGGCTCGTGTAATTTGCTCGGAGGTGAGTCCCCGCATCTTTTCGGCATCGAGGTGCGAGTAATTGGCTAGCCCCCGAGCAATTTCGACTCCTTCCAGATTGCAAATGCTCACCACATCTCCTTTGTTGAATTCGCCGATCACGGCACGGACCCCCACAGGGAGCAGACTCCGGCCTTCCTGTAGCAGGGCTTTTTGGGCACCAAGATCGATTTTCAAAATTCCTTTCGGTCGAGTGGTGAAGGCCAACCAACGCTCTCTTGCGGAAAGCCCCTCTTTCTGAGGGAGAAACAAAGTTCCGACCGTTTCACCAGAAAAAATTTGATCAATAATTCCTTCGTGAGAACCATTCGCCATGATGACCGAAGCCCCCGCTGCTGTGGCAATTTGAGCGGCTCGAAGTTTGCTTTTCATGCCACCGGTTCCCAAATGGCTTTTGGTGGTTGCAGCCAAATTCATGACCTGCGAAATGTTCTCGACCGTGGGAACCAGTTGTGCTGTGGTATCGGTACGAGGGTCGCCCGTAAACAGACCATCCACATTGGTCAGCAAGATTAACAGCGGAGCATGAAGCAAATTCCCCACCAAGGCTGCCAGTTGATCGTTATCACCAAACTTAATCTCAGCAACGGAAACGGTATCGTTTTCATTGATAATCGGCAGGCAACCATACTCAAATAAGGTGAGCAAGGTCAAACGAGCATTGAGGTAACGGGTGCGATTGTCCAGATCGTTAGCGGTTAATAGGATTTGCGCTGGCTCGATCTGATGTGTGTGAAATTCTTCCCGATATAGTTGCATCAAGGCCGATTGGCCCACGGCAGCACAGGCCTGTAAGTGCGGCAGGTCTGCGGGACGTTTCCCTAATTTGAGGACGCCAATTCCTGCACCGATAGCTCCCGAACTGACCAGAACCACTCGACGCGATTTCATCACGCGGCTGATTTGTGCCGATAAAGAACGAATCCGTTGCCGATCCAAATACCCGTGTTGATCGGCCAGCACATTCGTACCGACTTTGATGACAACGGGGTTGGCCTGTTGCAAAATTTCCTGACGGCTCATCCTTGTTTCTCAGGTGGGGCGATTTCTTGGGATTTTCTAACCGAGTTACCAATTCTGTAAAATATCAAACCTATCGGGTTCTGTCATCCAATCTATTTGGTAAACTACAAGAGCCTCATTTTCATTTTTTGGGAGTCTCTCATGCGATCTCTTTCTGGAATCACTTTTCTAGGCTGGGTTTTAGTTTTCTCCCTGCAAGCCAATGAGAAATCGAAACCGACGGGACCACTGCTGGGCGCTGCCGAAGTGCGATTTACCGATGGAAGTTATTTGAAGATGCAACTCGCTGATGAAACCATAGAGATGAATACTTCTTATGGTAAGCTCAAAATCCCTACCAAGGAGATTCGACGATTAGAACTCGCAACGCGAATCCCCGATGACCTGCGCTTGAAAATCGAGATGGCCCTCATTGAGTTGGGTAGCTCTCAATTCAAAGTACGAGAGGCAGCCAGTCGGACTTTAGCGGATGCAAAAGTCTATGCCTATCCCTATCTGCTTCGGGTCGCATCAAGTGAAGATGCCGAGGTCGCAAAACGGGCTAACGAATTGCTCACCAAATTAAAGGAAGAGTTTCCCGCAGAGAAACTCAAGTACCGTGAAAAAGATGTGATTTACACCGACGATTCCATGATTTCAGGGAAGCTCGAAGTGAATTCGCTCAAAGCCCATACCCAGCAATTTGGTCTGGTTCAAATGAAACTCAGCGATATTGGTAGCATTGCTTTTTTGCACGGCGGGAAAGAAACCGAAATACGTTTAGACGGACAATATGCCCTCCAAACAGAACGATGGCTAGATACGAAGC
>CAZFDX010000427.1:0-2817 GCA_964518325.1 uncultured Alcaligenaceae bacterium
ATGTATTTGAAACAATACTTTCCGCCTGCGGTGTGTGACCCCATTCGATTACATGTGGCGGCCAAAAGATACCTGCGCACGACGGACCCGAAATACTCGAATCAGCTTTCTCAGACCTCGCGGCTCAGTTTAGAACTACAAGGGGGGCTGATGAATTCAGATGAGATCAAGGCATTTGAAGCCGAACCTTATTGGCAAGAGGCCTTGGAAATCCGCTGGTGGGACGATCAAGCCAAAATTCCCAATCTGATTGTTCCGGGATTATCTCATTATGTGCCGATGATCGAGCAAGTCTGTCTGAGAGCGAACACCCGAGGAGAAACCGATTGAAATCCGATGTTGCCATAGTTGGGGCAGGGATCATCGGCTTGGCCCATGCCTTTGAATTTGCCAAACGGGGTTTAAGCGTGGTTGTTTTCGAGAAAGAACCCGTGGCCAAAGGAGCTTCGATCCGCAATTTTGGGATGATCTGGCCGATCGGTCAACCTTTGGGCGATCTTTATACGTTCGCTCAGCGTAGTCGCGAGTCATGGCTTGCTGTTCTGCAAGATTCCGGCTTGGGGGATTCCGCATGTGGCAGTTTGCATTTAGCCTACCACGAGGCTGAAAAAGCTGTTTTGGAAGAATTCACCCATTCCGCCAAGGGGGGGGGGATTCCCGTTGAATTATTAGATCCCCCAAAAATTTTAGGGCGATTTCCTGTGGTGAATCCCAAGAACCTTCAGGCCGGATTATACAGCCCCGTTGAATTAACCGTCGATCCTCGGCAAGTGATTCGTGAACTTCCCCGATGGTTGAATGCCCGTTATGGGGTGGATTTTTCTTTTGATAACAAGGTTTACGACTACGAAGATTCGATTGTCCGCACGGCCCATGGAAAATGGCAAGCCCAACGATTACTGGTCGCAACCGGGAGCGATTTTCGAGATTTATTCCCCGAGCATTTCCTGAACACCGGTTTGATCCTGTGCAAATTGCAGATGATGCGAACCCAAGCCTACGGATCGTCATTTCAACTCAAAACCATGCTGGCAGGGGGATTAACCCTACGCCATTACAAATCGTTCACGATCTGTCCAAGTCTACCGGCATTGATCACTCGATTGGATCGAGATTATGGTGAATATCATCGTTATGGCATTCATGTCATGGCTTCGCAAAACGGGCTAGGTGAGATCGTTATCGGTGATACTCACGAATATGGAGCAGCTATTGAACCTTTTGATAACCCCTACCTCGATGAATTGATTTTGAAATATCTCGCAGGGATGGTTCATATTCCCGATCTCCAAATTCAAGCGAGATGGCATGGCATCTATGCCAAACATCCCACGGAACCCTTTCTGGATGTTCCATTGCAACCGAATGTGCGAGCAGTGCTTGGTTTGGGGGGGGCAGGGATGACCCTTTCTTTTGGTTTGGCCCAGCGAATCGTTCCGCGCTGGCTTGGAGAATCTCTATGATCCGACTGGCCGTATTCGATATTGCGGGCACAACTCTCAAGGATGATGATGGTGTGAATCGGGCTTTTCGGCAAACCCTTGAAAAACACGGGATTTTCCTTCCGAAAGATTGGATCAATTCGGTGATGGGGTTACGCAAGATCGATGCACTACGGGAATTATTGCAACGAGCCAACCTATCTTACCCAGAAGATGCCATTCAGCAAATGCATCGGGATTTCATCGAGTTGATGCACGATTTTTATCGTACCACCCCCGTGCAAGCATTCGAGGAAACCGAATCGGTTTTCCGCACTCTTAGAGAACAGGGGATCCAAGTGGCGTTAAACACCGGTTTCACTCGAAGCATTACGAACATTCTTTTGGATCGTTTGCAATGGGAGAAGAATCATCTGATTGATGGTACAATCACCTCCGATGAAGTTCCTCGGGGGCGCCCTTATCCCGATATGATCGAATCGCTTCGAGATCGATTGGGGATCGCCAATCCTCGGGAGGTAGCCAAAATTGGTGATACAGTGGTAGACCTTCAGGAGGGGACCAATTCAGGATGTGGTTTAGTCATTGGGGTCACGACCGGTGCAAATTCCCGAGAGGAATTGTTGGCCCATCCTCATACTCACATAGTGGGATCGTTAAGGGAGGCGCTAGCGATTATTTTGAAGCACTAAGAAGAGCCAAGAACCAAGAACCAAGAACAACGGTCAACGAGAAGAGCAAAGAAAAGGAACCGTTCTCGACATTAGGGGACTTGTAATTCGTTCACCACTTCCCGCACCCCAGGCGTAAGTCGGATCATGCCTTCGACAAGGCGTCTTTCGGAATCGCTGGTGACTTTCCCACGCAGAATCACTCTCTGACCTTCTGTGAGAACTTCAATTCCTGCGGGGTTTTTGATCGAGCTGGAACGATTAATCACAGCGGTGACATCGGCCTTGAGAACCGCATTAGCGGGTGGGGTGGGGGCATCAATCAGAGTAACCGCATAATGTAATCGGGAGGCACCACCTTGGTTGTTCAAACCGTTATTGATGTTGGCCATGCCGCGATTTAATCCCGTGCCTCCGAGACCGCCCAAACCACCCCCGAGACCGCCCAAGCCACCGGCTCCGCCGGCTCGACCTGTGGCACCGCTCACCGAAACATTCCCAAAAGAGGGTTGGCCAAAACCAACACCCCGCACATTGGTAGGCTGAGAAATCGCGAATCCGCTTCCACCGATAGTGCTACCTGTGCTTCCGGTGTTAGTCGTTCCAGGGCGTCCCGCAGCGAGGGGATTGCTATAGGTCGGGGCCAAGAGGTTGGTATTACTCACCGTGAAGGAAGTGCTTCCTAAACCTCCGCCTCCCAAGCC
>CAZFDX010000428.1:0-1897 GCA_964518325.1 uncultured Alcaligenaceae bacterium
GGTCAATAAGTATTTGGTGAGTCCCGTTCATGTGAATGTCTCGCCTCCCGTTCTGACTGTGGATAAAATTGACCAGCGATACATTACCGTGGATGAAGATCGAAAATTTTCTCTCCTGATCGAAGTGCTCAAACGAGAAAAGTTGCAACAAACGATCATTTTTGTCGAGCGGAAACGGACGGCAGACCAACTCAGCCAGCAAGTCCGTCGATTTTATCCCGAATCGGCTGCGATCCATGGCGATATTGAACAACGTCATCGGGATCAAATTATGCAAGCCTTTCGGGATTCCCAGATTCTGATTCTGATCGCCACCGATGTGATGAGTCGCGGGATCGATGTCTCGGGCGTTTCGCATATCATCAATTTCGATATGCCCAACGATATTGAAAATTATGTTCATCGAATTGGGCGAACGGGTCGCATGGGGAGAGAGGGGATCGCTATTTCGTTTGTCACTCCCCAACAAGGGCAAGTTCTCACCGATATTGAAATGATGATTAATCGACAAATACCCCAGCACCGCATCGAAGGATTCGAGGCCTTTCGTCCGAAAGTCACCACACCTGCACAACAAACGGTCACTCAACCTACGGTACCCGTATTCGGCAGACCCACCAAGAAATACTCAAATCGATTGTAAGATTCCCCCCAACTCGTTTATCGCCTGTCCTAGCACGCAGCCCCACTAAGTAATACTCAAATCGACGATAAGTCTCATTCCAAATGACAGACCGCTTCCCCTCAAGGGGAGTTTCATATAATCTAGGACAAATCATAATATCCGAAATTAGACCTAGGGAATGGTTGTGCAAGACAGTCCTATACCGGAACCTCAACGACAAGCCGACCTAGCTCGATTATTTTTGACAAGATTAAATGTCGAAGAGAAGATAAGCCTCATCGAGTTCTTTCAAAAAACCTCGGTCGTTTGTGCCGATTTTTTGAACGTCGAACGGGTCGGGATTTGGCTTTTGGTCAACGAAGGGAAAGCCCTTCGATGTGTCGAACTTTTCGAGAAATCCAAGAAAAATCATATCGTCGGTCCGACCTTAATCGTTGCGGACTATCCCAGTTATTTTTCTTCCATCTCGCAGCGG
Organism: uncultured Alcaligenaceae bacterium; assembly: GCA_964518325.1. Lineage (GTDB taxonomy): Bacteria > Planctomycetota > Planctomycetia > Gemmatales > Gemmataceae > SKW135. Next base: position 1,101 of record CAZFDX010000428.1, read on the forward strand.
AAAACCTTACCTATTGAATCGGTGGAGACGGACCCACGAACCCAAGAACTTTTGGAGGGGTACCTCCGTCCTCTCAAAATTTCGTCGATGTTAGATGGCCCGATATACATTAACGGGGAACTCGTTGGGATTATCTGTCACGAACATACGGGACCAGTTCGGGAATGGTCTACCGAAGAACGCGATTTCGTTGGTTCCATTGCCGACATTATTGCCTTAAAAATTCGAGCCGCCGAGATGGGCGAAGTTCGCATTGCCTTGCGAACTCAGGAATCCCAACTGGCCGAGTACCGTCGGATGGATGCCATCACCCAAATGGCGGCAGGGGTGGCCCATGATTTCAAGAATATCCTGAACGTGATCCTTGGCTCGGCTGAGTTGATCTCTTTCACGGAAGGTTTACCCGATTCCGTTCAAGCAATGGTCAAGGATATTATCACAGCCACAAACAAGGGGACTGCCTTAGCTCAAGAACTGATGGAGTTTGCTCGCCCCACGCCACATTCTACACGGGTTCTCAATGTGGCCCAGACGATCCAAAATCATCTTGAGGTCTTGCAATCCTCCGTAGGGCCGAATCATCAGGTTCAGCTAGATTTACTCTCGCGGACTGGCTCGGTCTTCATCTCGAGCACTCAACTCGAACGGATGATGCTGAACCTTGTGGTGAACGCTCGGGATGCCATGCCCCAAGGGGGGACCATTTTCATCACGGTGGATTCCGTGATCGCCAAGGATCACGATAACCGCGAAGGCCCCTTTATCGAAATTACCGGTCCGAAATAAAGGTACGGGGA
>CAZFDX010000429.1:0-2134 GCA_964518325.1 uncultured Alcaligenaceae bacterium
GAATATACATAATCTAAGTATCTTAATAGTAATGCCTGTATTGCACCAACAACATAAACTGGTTTTTTAAGAGCTTGTTCTACTGAATTGACATCTCCTACCTTTACAGTTTTATCTGTTTCTTGTATAACAGCTAAAGCAAACTGCGCAACTTCAGTATTTAATCCTTCTTTTGTAGAAGTTCTTTTAACTGCATTTTCATTTCTTTGAAGTTCTCTTGTATAGGCATCTATTCTACTTTCTTCTTTAGGAGCTTCTGGTCTGAAAATTTCCATCTCCATTGTAGTAACATCAGTAAGCAAAAAGTCTGGCCTAACATATGGGACCCTATCTGGTCTCATTTTAAATGTCATATTAAATTTGCCAGGTTGTACTCTACCAAGCTGATACATTAAAGAAAAGACATAAGGTTCTGATTCATCTAAATATCTTGTGCCATTTTTAGATTTAGTTACACTAATTACCTGAGTAACATCACTCAATGCAGTAGGACTAGATTTGGAAACTAATGAATCTCTTGTACTTTTAGAAACTATAGACTGAATAATATTTCTTATAGTATACTTGATTTCCTCAAAAGATTCTTTTTGAGAAGGACTAATAGGTCCTTTAGAACTTTGCCAAGGCAAAGAATTTTTAGCAATATCTCCAGTCAGATTTCCTATCTCTGTCTGAATATCTGAAGCAGTATAAGAATAATAGCCTTCTATGTACCTTTTTACTAAGTCTATGAGCTTATCTTCATATTTAACAGTACGCAGAGCAAGAATTGTTTTTTCTTTATCCTCAACTTGAAGAGTAAATAAAGTATTGCCGACTGAGCTTCTCAGGATATTAGTAAGGCCAACTGTTACTTTTTCTGTTTTATTATTATTCCTAAGACTAATTTCAAACTTCAAAGGAGCTTTAACTTCAGAACCAATGACATGATCTACTCTTTCTTGCTTCCAATATTCATATCTATTTGTTATGAGATTTCTTTCTTGGGTAGAATTCCCAATAGTTAATTTTCTACCCTGAAACTTTGTAGATACCAAAGTTTTATAATTAGATGTATGGAATTTTATAGATCCAAGAATACCTTCCAGAGGCCCTTCTAATTTAAGTTTATTCCCAGCACCATCTATCAATCTGCTTGTTAAAGAATAACCAAACGTTGCATTTAATTCACCAAGAAAAGAAGTCTTTGAGTTTGAAAAAGACGCAATCAAATTTGCAATAGTAGAAGTTGGCAATGTACCAGATTCACTAAATTCAAATACTGTAAGGCTCTGACTTACATTTTTTAGACTTCCGACTAAACTATATGGTTCTTCTAAAGGTGTAAGTTTTAGTAAAGAGTTTGATTCTAAATCAACTTTAACGCACCCTAAACCAAGGCCTATACCATACTCAAACTCCATTAAGTTTGCCAGAGTATTTTCACCAAATGATGTATTTGTAACTGCACAAAGTTCAAATGGCTTAATAATAGGAAGAAATGAGCTACCTATAAGGCCTTCTTTTCTGAAGTTTGAAAATGCATAATCGTAATAACTAAAAGAACTTTGAGGATTTGTTACTGCAAACAAACCAGAAATTGCATCAGTAGAAGAGATATAACTATTATCAATAAGAGAATTTCTCTCTGCTCTTAGAGCAGAAAGTAAAGATGCACCAGCAGGTACTAGGTCATCTTTATAAACAAAACCATTCCGAATTCTAGAGTTTCCTCCTATAGGAATCGGCATCTTTGAAGGCAATTCTTTATAAACTGAAAAATACCTGTAAAGTTCTTTCATTGTATCTGAATCTGAAAACTTTACATCGGAAAGTCCTAGAAGTCTCTTAGCTAAAGTCCAGCTTTGAGCATTGCCAAATGCTGGTTTGTAAGAAAGAAACCTACCTACTTTATTTTTAATATCTTTTACTGCAGCATATTTTTGATTAAAAGCTCCTTGTGCTTGAAGAGTAGCATCTTGCAAAGTAACATACTGATGCAACTCTACAAGTTTCCCTTCACTTAGTATATATCCAACAATTTTAGAACCTTTAACTGGTTCTCCATCTTCTGACTTTAAAGAACCTGAAGAATCTCCAGAGAAAAGACTCGGCATATGTTCTTTTATATAATTTAGTTTTGACTCTACTGGTT
>CAZFDX010000430.1:0-1894 GCA_964518325.1 uncultured Alcaligenaceae bacterium
GCTCAGGGAAACCGCTCCCCAAACCGATCGAAGCCCCCCTTCCGGATCGTGCCGTTGTGGGAACTTGGGAAAGCGAAACGGGAGCCTTGCTGGTTCGCAAACGAGGTGAAACCAAATGGACCCAAGCGGAAGCCGCTGAGAAAAAAATTAGCTCGACCGATACTTATTTGGCTCTGCCTGGGGTCAATGCCGAAGTGCTTACCAAAACGGGTGTCAAAATATCTTTGGAAGGAAACCTGCCGGAATTGGTACCGGTTCCGTTTCTCGAAACTCGTGTTTTATTCCATACCCCTGCCCCCGAGTATGATGCAGATTTGACCCTCCAAGCGGGACGGATTCTCCTTCAATTAGATAAGGGAAAGAAATCGGCCAGTCTGGTCCTTCGTGTGCGTGATGAGGCTTGGGCGATTACCCTGAACGAAGAGAAATCGGAACTCGTTGTGGATTTGACCTATCGTTGGTCCACCGATCCGAAAGTCGATTTCGAAGAAGCTCCGCGAACCCTTGTTTATCTCGGGGTTCTGGAAGGAAGTGCCTCTTTACGCAGTGGTTTCAAAGAATATGCTGGCCTAAAACCGGGCGATAAATTGAAATGGGATAGTACCGGTGCCGCCATTCAATTTGCACCGATTCGAGATGAGGACGATCCGCTCGGATTCCTCGATCGATGGCTGGCGAAACCCCCGGTTCTCTCAAAGGAAGCCGATACGGTTCTGAAAACCATTTTGAAAGACCTGAAGCAACAAATGGGACCTTTGGATATTACATTCTCGGCCCCCATGAAAAACGAAAAAGAAGTGCTGACCCGTCGGCGTTGGGCACCGTTGTTTTTACAAGCGATCGATGAGATGGCCTATGTGGTCGAGGGCTTACAAAACGAACGGGCCGAGGTGCGTGCCCATGCCTGTTTAGCCTGCAAGCATTGGGCCGAGCAGGGATTGGGCCGAGAAACCCTTTTGGCAAATCTCCTGATGAAAGAACTCAGCCTAGACAAGGCCGAGGCCTTCCGAGCCGTGAGGCTTCTTCGACCCATCAATCTCAAGCAAACCAATCCAGCGGAGGTCGATCGCATCTTTGCTCTGTTAAGGGACCCGAACCTTGCGGTGCGGGAAATGGCGCGATTCTCTTTGGCGAATGCCGACCCCATTGGATTCCGTGAAAGTGGTTACGAAAGCGGCGCCCCGAAAGAACGGTACGAAATGCAGGCACTTCGATGGTATCAATCGTGGCAACGTCGATCGAAATAATCCTAAATTCCAAGTCAGAAATGGACTACTTGCTATCGTAAGAGGCGTTCGGGTGAAAAATTGACCGCCTGCTGGTCCGATTTGTAGGATAAACTCACACAATAATGCCAAGGCAAATCATATTCAGGGAACAAAGGTGTGGCGAACATTCTTTTAGGAGTAACGGGTTCGGTCGCGGCCATTCGGACACCAGAAGTTTTTTTTGCATTGAAAAAACTCGGCCATCAGGTCCGAGTCGTCGCCACTCAGGGAGCCATTTACTTTTTCGATCCCGTGGCGTTGGATTCTTCGCATGTGGTCAGGAATCCCGAGATCATCACCGTGGATGAAGATGAATGGCCCGGTCGTGCCGAGGGGGCCAAATATCATCGTGGAGATCGAGTCGTTCATATCGAATTACGTCGCTGGGCCGACGTGTTCCTCGTTGCCCCCTTGGATGCGAACACTTTGGCGAAATTCGCCTGTGGTCTATGCGATAATTGCCTGACCTGTGTTTGGCGAGCTTGGGAACCCACGAAACCGGTCATCTTGGCCCCCGCGATGAATACCTACATGTGGCAACATCCGACGACCCTCCGGCACATCCGATTGCTTGCTGCCGACGCGGGGGCCGGTCATGTGCCAGGCCATTTTTCCGATGTCGATAA
>CAZFDX010000431.1:0-5143 GCA_964518325.1 uncultured Alcaligenaceae bacterium
CTGACCTGTGTGTGGGTTGCCCAGGAGACCGCCCCCCGCCAAACCTGATCCTCGTGCTTCAAACCATCGCCCTTGTTCAGATTAAAGGACCAGAGCGCCGCCCGAGCGGGTTTGCCGGCTTGCAGGGTGCCGAGCAACACCCGCTCACTTTTTTTCTCGTAAACGCGCAGGGGCAATCGCTGACCGGGGGGACGGTGCTGGCAAGGCAGCTCGCGCCATTGCCGCGTTTTGCAATCGTAAATCCATGTGTCATTCAGGCCCATCGAAAACTCGCTGCGAGCCTTGGCATCGTCGAGGTCCGTGCGAACGAGACTGTTTTGACCGCCGAACATCACGATGACTTGTTGTTTCGGATCGTAAACCATCGGTGCGGCGCAGCGGGCCGGTGGCTCAACGCCCAAGGGACCCTCAAGCGTTTGATTCATCTCCCAGAGGGCGTCGCGACCGGCGGCCAGCGCTTCATCGAGCTTGTTCGCCTGCACGGCCTCGCGGCAGGCTTTCCAATGGGCCGAGATGCGAGCGAGCAAGGACCGTGCGTTCTCGGGCAGATCGAGTCGTTCCATCCCCGCCAGCACCGTTTGCACATTGTTCAACACCTCCTTGGAACGAGCCGGATCGGCCTGACGACGCAATATCCACAAGGCATCGAGCACGTCACTACATGGCCTCATCACTGCGATCAGGTCTTTGCGGGCGCGCTTCACCTCATCGGAACCAAACGTGTCGGAGACACGCCGCCAAGTGCCATCCTTGAAGCTGAAACGCAGTGTTCCATAATGCCCCGTGATCTGACCGGTGACCGATCGTAAATCGATATTCTTCGCGGTGAAATGAGGGAACATCACGATTTCATCATGGAGTGGATCGTAACAGGCCCCCACACCATAGACCGGTGGCCCGCCGAGGGATTCTTGACCATTCAAGATGGTCTTGGCTGTCACGGTCTCCCAACTTTTCGTCTTGGGATCGTAGGCTGCCATCAGCCCCGCCATCGTGTAAACGAGTTTCTGACGTTGAGAATCCCACGTTCCGCCGTACATCACCATAGCGGGTTTGGGTCGGCCATCTTTGCGCATCTCCCCCTGACCGGTGTAAGAAAGAGCCGAGCCGGCACCGCCGCCCACAATGCCGACATCCGTTGCGGAGCTGGGGTAATCGGAAACCCATTGTTGCTTCTGAGCATCGAAGACTCGAACATCGTTGCGGCCCGATTTTTCCTTGCCGGCATTCGCAACCGCTCCCCAGTGCAGCACCTGACCGCGTGCAGGGACATAAACGGGGCTACTCCACGAATAGCCCGCCGAGGCATCCTCTGTTGGGAGTTTCACCCAGCGGTTCACTGGAAGTTCCTGTGGTGAAGATTTGTCCTGAGCCATCGAGGTTCCAGCACTGAGAATCAGCGTAGAAAACACTAGCACAGCCCCAGTGAACCTCGGCGATCTTGTCGATTTCCATCGTTGCAAGCGGTTCATGAAATTGCTCCTCATACTCGGTTTATCCAACAGCACAGGGAAACCACTACGGATTCGTTCAAAGAAAAATGGCCATCTGCTAGGATAACTCGCTCCGAAGGAAAGAACCAACGAAAGCTATCTACTAAGTTATTTCGCCCTGTTAGAATGAATGAACGAATGATTTATCGTCTAGTTTATCTCGTTGCCATAAGGACGTGGAGAGGTAACGTCACATCCAGCGTCATGAGCCTTTCGGTGCGATAGCATGAGATCACGAAATTCTCACAGCGCGAGTGGGGAGTTTGCATAGCCAAAAGATACAATGGGATTATGATGGGGATAATTGACTTAACTTCAGGTGAATCATGTTGGTTAGGCAACTCGTATTTGTCACATTATTCATTGGGGGAGTTTTAGGTATCATCCTACTACTCATTCCAAAATCGACCGAAAGCCAAGTCGAACCCCTTGTAAAATCCTCCTCCTCTCCCGAGCCGGATACCAAGATTCCTGACAAAAATTCCCCTAGTTCTCTTTTGACGAAAAACTCGAAAAAGCCCGAAGCCAAAAAGCCCGAAGCTAAAAAGCCCGAAGCCAAAAAGCCCGAACCTAAAAAACCCCCTAAGGAGTCGAAAGAGGAGTCAAACGAATCAACAGACCGCCCGAAAGAAAAAGATGACGACGAACGAAAAGAATGAGCAACCCCTATGAGCCTATTCAAAAAATCACGTCATCTCGCATTGGCGCAAGCCCAAGTGGTTCCCGATTCGGAATTATGCGTGCAGTGTGGCTGTTGTACTTACAATTGTCCTATGGAAATCGATGTTCGTTCCTACGCGCGAAAAGGCTTACCCATACTTGAAAGTTATTGCCTTACTTGCAGTGAATGTGTGAATCGTTGTCCACGCGGGGTTCTTCGGTTTGAAAAGATCACAAACGGAACGGGGTCGTAAATGTGGTAGTTCGCTATGTGATCATCGGATCGGGAATCGCGAGTCTCTCGGCAGTGGAGGCGATTCGGCAACGCGATTCCACGGGTCGCATCACTATCATCAGTGAAGAAAATCACGATTTTTATTCTCGGCCGGGTTTGGCCTACTTCTTACGTCGGGATATTCCCGAAAAGCAATTGTTCATTCGCTCGGCCAAGGAAATTCGTGAATTGGCCTTAGAACGAATTCATAGCCAAGCCCTTCACATTGAAGTTAAACAACATCAAGTTCACTTAGAAAATGGGCAAATTGTCCCCTATGATCGACTCCTTCTGGCAACAGGTGCGCTAGCCAGTCCCCCGACATTTACAGGGAACCATCTTCGTGGCATTCTGAAACTTGACGGATTTGATGATACCCATCAGCTTATTTCCCGAGCAAGAAAGGCCAAACGAGCCGTTGTCGTGGGGGGGGGGATTACTGCATTGGAATTAGCCGAGGGGCTACATGCACGGGGCGTGAAAGTATCTTATCTGCTCCGAGGGGATCGATATTGGTCCGACGTTTTGAACGAGGAAGAATCCAAAATTGTCATGGATCGACTTAAGCATGAAGGGATCGATCTGCGGATCAAAACTCAGGTTGAAGAAGCGATCGGCTCTCGTGGTGAAATTCAGAGTGTCCGAACCAATCAAAACGAAATTCTGCCGACCCAATTGCTTGCCGTGGCCATTGGCGTGAAGCCTCGGATCGATTTAGCTCAGCGTTCGGGGTTGGCCACCAAAAGAGGAATTTTGGTGACCCCCTACTTACAAACTTCGGCCCGTGATATTTTTGCTGCCGGCGATTGTGCCGAAATTCTCGATCCCCAAACGGGCAAAAGCCAACAAGATATTCTTTGGCCCATTGCTATAGCTCAGGGGCGAATCGCCGGTGCGAATATGGCCGGTGAGGAACTCGTTTACAAAAAAGAGATGCCGTTTAATGTGACCATGCTTGCAGGCCTTAAGGTGGCGATTATCGGGCAAATTGGTGGCGGCTCACAGAACCATGATTTGGTTTCCGTCTCTCGGGGAGAAAGTGAAACGTGGCGATTGCTTCCAAAGACGATCCTTGTTGAATCGCTGGATCAGGTCAATCGGATTCGCTTGGCCTTTGGGGAGAAATCCCTGCAAGGGGCACTTGTCATGGGCGATCAGCGTTGGGTTCGCGTTCTCAAAAAATTAATTCTCCATCAAGTGGATGTTTCGGCAATTCGCGAGGCGTTGACAAATAATTTGTACCAAATTTTACCCCGACTGGAACAAAAACTCAACGAGTGGGAGCAACGCAACAAAACATGAATCGCAACCCTTGGGAATTGTTGATTGCCTTTGTGCTGATTGCTTTTTCTGCGGTCATTTATTGGTGGATCTCTCAAAAGCAACCGGTTACTCCCACGAGTTATGCGGGGATCATCTTGGGAGTATCAGGCTTTCTTCTCATGCTCAAGACCGAATTGGTTTACACCTTGAGGAAGAAACTCAGGGCGTTCCGGTGGGGCCGTCCAAGTTTCTGGCTGAAGTTCCATATTATCACGGGGTTGCTTGGCCCTTTCCTCATTCTGCTCCATTCCGGATGGAAATTCCAAGGCGTGGCGGGTACGGCTGCTCTGTTATTGCTGCTTGTGGTTCTGAGTGGTTTGATCGGCCGATACATTTATACCGCGACCCCCCGAACGATTGAGGGTGGAACACTCTCGGAATCGCAACTTCAATCGGGAATCGAACGGCTGGAACTTCAAAGCGAACAATTAGCTCAAGAACTCGGGATTCAACTCCCCGTTGAAAAAATTCCTACGGGTTGGCGGGCATTCCTATTTCGTGGATTTTATCGTTGGCGCTATGGCCGAAGGATTCGGAAACTCACCTATCGTGTTTCTCGCTCGCAACCGCAACTGACACAAAAACTACGAAAAATTCTCGTGCAGCAATATCAATTAACTCTGCAAGCCAGATCGTTAGAGGTGACCCGCGATCTCCTCGCCTATTGGCATGTTGTGCATGTTCCCTTAGGGTTAACGATGTTCACCCTTGCCGTTGTGCATATTGGAGGTTCATTGTATTATTCGTGGCGCAGTTAGAATGTTTGTCGCCGAGTGGGAAGACTTGCAGCCGATTGGGTATATTCATGGAATAATCCGAATGTTCAGGGTATAGTTCTAATGTTTCGGGTTGAGTTCAGATGTTCGGGAAAAAGTTCATCAGAATGTTCGGGGCGTAGTTTGAATGTTCTAGAGACAATCAGGAGCCTAGGCGATGTGGATTTTTCACAAGATCGGTCTCGGTGGCACCACGCTGATCTTATCGGTGCTTGGGGTCAGCCTGTTGCTAGCTCTCACGAGTGGTGCCATGTTTAATCCGGGGCCGTTGAATGGCCGCGTTCATCCTGAGACTGAACACAAAACCATCCGCTCGCATGCGGGCTTGGCCAATCAATGCTCGGCCTGCCATGTCTCCCCTTGGAGCAGCACAACCATGGAACAGAAATGTTTGGCTTGTCACACCTCCATTCAATATCAAATCGATACGAAAACCTCACTACATGGCAAAATGAATCAAGCTGGAAAATGCCTGACCTGCCATACCGAACATAAAGGATCGCAAGCGGAGATCACTCACTTTCACAAGTTCGATCACAACGATACCAATTTCCCGCTCACAGGGAAGCATGTGACGGTCGCTTGTAAAAAATGTCATCAATCCACGCTGTATAAAT
>CAZFDX010000432.1:0-9479 GCA_964518325.1 uncultured Alcaligenaceae bacterium
GGCAAACACCAAGATGACCTTTGAACTGCCGGCCTCGTCCCCAGAAAATTACTTCCTGCTTTCAATGGTGAACCAATGGCGTGAAGCCGAACGCCGCGATGCTCCCGCCTTGTTACGGGCCGACCGAACATTGGCCTTGGCGTGCGAGAATGTTCGGCTGGCTCGCGAAGAATTGGTCGAGCAAGCCGAATGGGCCTTGAGTGCTTGGAAGGTCGAAGCCGCCAAAGAATTGTTCGATGCCGCAGGAAAGATCGACCCCGCCGATCCTCGCGCCAAAACCGGTGCGGAATTCGCCAAGAAAATTCTGTCCGGTGAAATCCCCCTCGATAAACTCAAAGCGGGTCAAGGAAAGGTCGATCCCCGTGCGGTCGCTCAAGTGGGGCCGGGCTTACCTGCTGCTGCGGACCCCAAAGACCCTGTCGCTCCCAAAGGGCCTGCACCTAAAGACGATGGTAGCGATCGACTGAAACAAGAAGAAGCCCGTCTCAAAATTTTGGAACAACGGACCACCACTGCGGTAGAAGATACGCTTGCCAAAGCTCGGCAATTATTCGCCGAGGGGAATCCCAAGGGGGCCGCCGAACTGGTGAAAGCACAACGCGAAACCGTTCGCTCCACTCCGGAACTTTCGGACAAAACCCGAGATGCCCTCATCAATCGGATGAATGTGTTGCTCGAAGATATTGCTCGCACGGGGGAAGCCAAACTGCGAGAACGAGCCGAAGAAAACGAACGAATTGCTCGGGCCAAACAACGAATTCTGGCAGAAAATCAAGCGGCCGCCCGCCAAGAGAAGATTCGTGAACGCATCCGGAACTTTGGTGATCTCATGACCAAAGCCCGTTACGAAGATGCCTACCGAGAAGCCTTGGTCTTGGAACAAGAAGCCGTTGCCGAAGGACGAACCCCGATTCGAGAAGGCCAAGCAGTCTATCGGATCGGGCAAGTGGCCACAAACTACTACGAAGCTCGGGAACTGGTCCGCATTCGGGAAGATCGTTTCTTGCAAACTATGCTCTCGATCGAAAAGAGCCACATTCCCTATCCGGATGAACCCCCGATCCACTTCCCCCCTGCCAAAATCTGGCGAGAAGTGGCCGAGCGTCGGAAACGATACACGACCAAGTTCATTGGGCCTCAACTTACCCCACGAGAACAAGAGCAAGTGGATTATCTCCGCAGCCGACTGCGTGAACCGCTCAACGGGGAACTCCCCGCAGGGGATCAGCAACCCCTTGGCGGGCCGGGGGGGATTCTTGACAACCTGAGTAACTTGGCTAGCCCCCCTGATGCTCGAATTAACCCGAACCGTCAGGTGAACATTATCATCAACACCGCGAGCTTCAAACGGGATAAATCTCCCGCAGCTCAAATGTTCAACCCCGATCAATTCAAGGTGAACATCCCTGCCGATCCGAAAGGAAAAGGCCTCGTGGGCGTGCCGCTGGAAACGGCCCTGCGGTATATCTGCCAACAACTGCCAGGGGAATACGAAGCCCATTACATCGTCCGTCCGGGCTTTATCGAAATTGTTTCGGGGTCCTATGCCCTTGAAAACAAGATTCTCGGTGTGTTTAACGTCGAAGAACTCGTGGTGCCGATTCCGGTCTTCCCCGATCAAACGGCCGCGTTGGGGCAAATCCAATTGCTCCGTCAGTTTGTTTCGTTCGATGCGTTCTTGCGACAAAGCACCCCAGTGATTAACAACGGGGGGAACCTCAACAACGGTCCGCCCATTGGTGGGAATAACGGTCAAGTCCCTGGTATCCAAAATATCGGTGGTGCCTTGCCGGTTGACTTCCAACAATTGCTGGTGGTGGTGGTGACTAACGTAGACCCCGATTTCTGGTCTCGGGAAGCCGTGACCCTTGCCTTCGCGGGTTCGACCCCGCCCGATCCGCCGGCTAACCCCCCGGATGTGGTTTTGCAAAACCGAATGGCCTTCTTGCCTTCTTCTCGCTCCTTGATTATCCGTGCCCCCTCGAAAGTTTGGGTGCCTGGTAGCACGGGGACTCGACTCCATAAACGAGAAGGGGACGGCATGATGAATGCCCCCGGCTTGAAACTCGACGATCGCCAATTAGCGAAAATGGATCAGAAAGAGCAAGAAGCCGCTGCGAAAATGGGCCGAATTCCCGATAAAAATCTCGATCCTGAGATTGTTTGGAACGATGCTCTGAAAAACGTAAATCAGCCCGGTTTAGTTCTCGCCACGGCCGATTTCCTTGCCAAGGCCAACGAGTTCAAACATGTGGCTGAACTCCTGAAGGCCTCGCTCCGAAAAGGCCTCACCATCGATGCGACCTACCAAGAAGCCCTAGCGATCGCGCTGGAGGCCAGTCAAGGTTCTAAAGAGGAAATCGAACGGGCTAGACTCTCTGCCATCGACTTGGAGCCAAACGATCCGCAAGCCTACGTTCGGGCGGCCTTTGGTCTTGAAAGCCTTGGGAAGCCTGACGAAGCGATTCGCCTCTGCAAACTCGCAGCGAAATTGGATCCGAATAACCCCGAAATCTATGTGAATGCTCTCGCCTTTGCCGAGAACCCCAAAGCTCCCGTTGCCGTTGATGTGGCCGAGTTTGCTGCGGGAACCTTACTCCGACGAGACTGGGGATTAGATGGGAACGAGTATCACAACAAAGCACGCGCTTATCTCATGGAAACCATCAAGAAGCTCGAAGCGAACAATCGGGCGGCCGATGCCGAAAAACTCCGGAAGATGAGCGGCCAAGAAAAGGAACGAGACCTCATCATTCAACTGTTGTGGAACGGTCCTGCCGACCTCGATTTGAGTGTGAAAGAACCCGTGGGGAGCGTTTGCTCGGTCACACGGTCCCATACCGTCGGGGGCGGCGTCCTCTTGGCGGACCAGTTCGGGCAAAAAGACGATGATCGTTCCGAGGTGTATACCGCAACCGAAGCCTTCAAGGGAACCTACGAGATCACGGTTGAGAAAATCTCGGGCCGACCCTTGGCCGATAAGGCCACCGTCAAGGTGATTCGTAATCAAGGAACCGCAAATGAGCGAATCGAGTTGTTTACCGTGAACTTCGATAAGAAACAATCGATCGCGAAACTGTCCATCAATCTTGATGAGGGACGTCGTACCGAGTTGGCTGCGTTTGTGGAACCGACCGCTCCGGGGGTGAAGAGTTACACAGTCGATAAGGCCAGCGATGTGAGTAACAAACTCCGGAACCTTCTGATGAACAAGGTCGCGAGTGGCTTTGAAGGAGGTGTCGGCAGTATTGGCAGCAACCTTACTGCCCAAGCCACTAGTGGCAAGGTTGTACCGCTTGCCGATATTACCCGACAAACTCGACTGGACCAAGGAATCATGCCCCTAGGAGCACAAATGGTTGCGGAAAGCAAACTGTTGGCTCACGATGGCAGTATGAAGTTCAGCGTGATCCCTGCCTTTGATGCCGGTCGTAAAGAAACGAAAGTGAAACTCGACTTGATACCTGGCAGCGGCCGATAATCCGTTCCTTGTCTTCTGCCCCTAATTGAGAGGAGATCACCTTGGTGATCTCCTCTTTTTGTTTATCGATAGTGATTGTCTATCGATATTCCTCCGCCCATGAAATTTTTCTGGATGAGAAACCATGCCTGCTTCTTTTAGAGCAAGTTCAAGAAGGGTGTAATCGGCACACTCCCTGTTGGTCCTATCATCCGCTGACCATTTGGCATTCTTCACGATCTGGCCATCTCGGAACTGCTCTAAAGTAAGTTCAAGGAGCATACGGCGTTCCGAATCTCCGTAGGTACTATTTTTCCGCCGACGATCCTTCATCTCATCCTTGGCGATACAGCAATCTTGAAAACGGTTGAAGGTCACTCGCTCTTTCTTTGAAAAGGTCGCGATGTGTTATATTCAATCAAGCCGAATGATGGCTTTCCTAACACTTTGCTAACACTTTTTTGGTCGTAACTTACTTTCCTATAAAGATTTAAAAATAAGCCCTTTCACAGAAGGTGAAACTAACTCCCTCGACTAACACTGTTCACGGAGATAGTACCGAACCTTAGGAGGTTTACCCTCCCGCCGCAGAAAACCATCTGGCTGGCTCCACTTTTTCAGCATGTTGGAAACAGCGACTTTATCGCTGTTCGATTCGCCGTAACCGAGAAGTTCTCGGCACTCAGCCGGTGTTATTGATCCATGATCCTTGACGTATTCTCGGACCATTTCCGAGTAACGGGCTGGATTGATGCCTTTGGTTTTTGTGTAGGCAGCTCGACCGAGCAAGTCTCGTGCTACAGATTTGGTTAAATGAAAGGTCGCCGCAGCGGTGTTACCGCGTCGCTCCAAGATACCGGTTCTGGGTTGAGCAAAGCGGTCCAACAAGCCTCGGGCTTCGTTTCGTGAAAGCTGGAGGAGGTTCGAGGCATCGGCAGTATTGATAAAAGCGTGTTCTCTGAAATAATTGAGGATCAGCAACGCATCCAGATCAATGTTGCGGCCTTCGTGTCGCCATTTGGCAACCAATTGAGCCATGTGTTTATCAAAACTCCCGTTGAATATCCGTAATGTGACGCTGTGTCCATCCGTCTCGTAAACGGGGCATCTTTTGCCATAAGAGAGAGACGGAATAAAAATTCGCCATCTTCCAACTCCGGCGTGCTCTACAAGGCCTAGTTTGACGAATGCTAACGCCAACGTCTGATTTCGAGTTCGTGATTCATGTCGTAGGATATTCTCTAGGGTAATTCCACCGATAAACCCGCCGGGGCTTGTAATAACCAATTCCTCAGTTTGGTGGCGAATCAGCACTCGGCCAGAATCGAGGTAATCGCGGTGAGTCAATGCATTTAACACGGCTTCACGAACTGTATCTTCGACTGAGAATGCCGGTATACGCAGTTTGCGCAAACCGTCTGAAAGCTCGTATTCGGGGTTAGCAGGTCCCGTGAAAGCATTTTCGATTTGCTCCAAGATGTGAAGCAGACCTGTTTGCAGCAAGTCATTACGTGCGACATGAGTTAACGAAGGCTGATAAATATACTGAACGAGGTGTTGTGGACATCGGCGGGGTAATTCATCTGCTTTTCCGAACAGAAGTAAGCCTGTGTGCGTGACTTTTCCCTCACGCATTGCGAGTAATCCCTGAAGAAATTCACGATCTGTTGCCCGAAGGAGTTCGGAATTCGGTTTCGTCCTTCGCAGCCAATTTTTGGCCCGAGCGATCTCGACCGGATCAAGATGCTCGATACTCACACCTTCAGCAGGTTGCCCACTCCAATCCACGACACCCGTTTGGACTTGCAATCGTGCTTCGGCGTGTATATCCAACGGCATACAATTTTTGCTGACCCGTTTTCTGTATAAACCTTGCGAGGTGCCATAGGGTGGATTTACACCTTTAGGGATGCGAATGATGAGCAGACGCCCTGTTCCCTCGGTTACCGATAATTCCTCGACTTCAACCCTTAAGTGGGGTGTGGTACTTTGATAAATGTCTCGTTGCCATTGAGCGCAATCAACCTTTTGACTGCCATGAATCGCTCGGATTCGGCCACCGCGTTCTTTGTCCGATACTCCAAAGACTAAGGCTCCTCCATCAGCGTTGGCGAAACAAACGGAATACTCCACCGCGATTTTTTTGTCATCTTTGGCATCGTTAAACGGTTTGAATTCGAGCCAATTCGATTCAAGATCGTCGGCACACTGGCCTTGATCCAGTTGATTGAGAAGTTCTCGGATTTCGTCATTGGTGGGTATAGCCATTGATTCTTCAACCCAGCTATCTGGTCTAACTCGCAATAGTTCATTCTCTTTTGAGACTATTGCGGTTTCAGCGTTGGTGGATCGCCAAGGATGCCATATCATCAGCGGGAAATTGTACTATGGCACTATGCAGATTGTGACCGCTCGATCCACTGCGAATTCGTTCTGGATGCCTGCCTTAATAGCGGAAGGTGGCGGCCACTCCTGAGGAGCAGGGCATTTTATCCGAAGGAACCACGACGACATTTCCTCCGTTAAGAATCACGATCTCGGCCACATCGTCGATGAGATCATCAATCTCAGGGTCGGCTAGTCGATCTTCGGTAATTGCCCCCGTCGTGCGATCCAGACGACCGGGAATGACCCGATCGGCCTCGATCAGCAACACTCCCACTCGACCTGCCACGGCTGCACGAGCAATATCGCTCAAATCGGTCGAGCCTTGTTCCCGTGCCACCGCCGTGCGATGATCCTCTACCAGTTGATTTAAGCGGGTTAAGTAATGGGGTTCGAGCAATTTCCAAACTTCGCTTCGGAGTTGATCGGTGCTCAACGACCAAGGATTTTTCGCAACGGCTTCGGCTTGAAGGAGGGGGTTATGACTGATCCGACGAAACTCCGAGTGATGCTCCGGCAGTGCCGCCAACACGAGCGGTAGGCCGCTGGGTTTCGAGAAGCGAGCATAAATTTCTTTATCGATGTGTCGGAAAAATCGCTCCCGATCAATATCGACTTCTTCGGCTTTCCCACCCGTTCCATGCACGGACGGAACCCCACCGACCCCTCCTGCTTGGACCCCTTTGTACAATTGTTTCTCGGTGAGCTGATCGCCTAGGGCTTCGGTGAGGGTCGCTGCCATATTCCCCAGATTGACTTCATCCAACGCATCGCGATTTCCTTCATAAAGAGCGGCTTTTTGGAGGTCCAAACAAAGCACCTGAAATCGATCCGAAGATTGAGCAATTCGCAACAACGGCTTCAAGTGGAAGCTGTCCGCCACCACGACCAATTCCTTCACGGGGCGTTGGAGTTGAAAAATATCAAACGAGTTCAGGGTGGCCAAAATGGCTAAACCATCCCATTGGTGTTGCCAGAATAATGGTTCCTCGACCAATTGATGAAACCGGTCTAGCAACGGTTTCATTTGAGTGCCAGAATATTTTTCGAGTAAGGATCGTTCGACCTCTCGAACTAAATTCTTAAAGCGGATGGGGCCTTGGAGTGCTTCGGGATTAGCCCGATGGGTCGGCTGATAGAGCGAAACACAAGGGGTTTCTTTGGGGGTTAGATAAGGTTTGAGGGTATTAATAGTGATTGGTTTCATGAAATGTCTCCTAGGTAGTGGGGGTATTCTATCGCCTAGCAAGGGAATGAGAAGGAACAATCTCAATCGAATAAGCCTAGACTCACTCGGTCTCAGTCTCAGACTCAGTCTTTGTGTGGATGCGTGGATGTGTGGCTTGTTCGGCTCGTTCGGAAATGGCTCTGTGGTTTGGCTGGTTGTTGGGGGGGGGCTTTTTCAGGTGTAGGTCTTCTTGGGTTGTAGTCGGTTGCGATCATGCGATGCTTTCTGTTCTCCTGCTTTGTTTTTCGCTTTTTCAGGTGTGGGTCTCCTCTTGTCGGTTCGAGTTCGGGTCATACACTGATAGCTTCACTAAATTTTGATCATCATCGATATCCTTGATACAGGAGCGCTAGCATGGGCCGAAAGGGCGGAAAAGGACGGCGGA
The DNA here is from genome assembly GCA_964518325.1 of uncultured Alcaligenaceae bacterium. Taxonomy (GTDB): domain Bacteria; phylum Planctomycetota; class Planctomycetia; order Gemmatales; family Gemmataceae; genus SKW135. Next base: position 7,459 of record CAZFDX010000432.1, read on the forward strand.
AAGTGGGTCGAAAAAAACGTCGCATGCGATCTCGAATTCGGCACCGTAAGTAGCATGACTGCCTGCGCTTTTACCTATCTCAGGTAGAGCTATGAAACAACTGACTATCATCGTCAAACCCTTTCGGGCCGACGCGGTTCTTCAAGCACTTGCTAAACTTGATGTTTCGGAATGTGTCGTCCGAGAGGCCAAAGGATATAGCCGACAAAAAGGCTACCTCGAACGCTATATTGGTAGTGAGTATAGTTTAGCTTTCCTCCCCAAGGTCGAAATCTCTGTTTGGGTTGCCGACGATAAAGCCAAAGAGGTTTCCGAATTGGTCGCAACCATTGCGCGCACCGGTCGAATTGGGGATGGCAAAGTTTTTCAAATCCCTATCAGCATTCCGCCGATCCCTTTCTGATTTTTTCTTACCCATTCTAACGGCATCCGTGCAAATATCCCAGCTCCTCGAACGAAGAGCCTCATACCAAAAAAAATTTGATGCCGAGTGACACTCAACAATCCACCGAAAGGTACTATCTTGATAACCATCAAGACCTAGGGAGATGACTATGCTACGAAAATTGCTTTTAGGAGTGGCGTGCTTGGGGTTCTTGACCCTTCCACAAACACTCCGAGCAGCGGATGAGGCGGTTGCAACCGACCCCGCTATTCTGGTGCGTGTACAATCGATCAACGATTTGATGAAATCGTTGAAATATCTGGCTTCCTTCAATGAAGACGACGAGCAGATTAAACAAGCCCTGAGTTTAATCAAAGACCTGATCGATGAGAAAAAAGGGCTTGAAGGGATCGATGTTTCCAAACCGATTGGTCTCTACGCAAACTTGAAAGAAGAAGTGACCGAAAGCCCTGCTGTTTTGTTGATTCCCATTGCGGATAAAGAGACCTTTTTGACAGCCCTCAAAGAGCGTGCGAATCTCACGATCAAAGAAGGTAAGGACGGCGTTTACGAAACTCAACCCGAAGGCTTCCCCATGACGGTGTACTTCCGTTTTGCCAACGGGTATGTTTACGGGACGTTCAACGATTCAGCAAATATCAAAAAGCTCCCCTTACCTGAGAAGGTTTTGGTGGGCAAACCGGAAGAATTGATTTCGGTCACCTTCCGAGTGGATCGCTTACCGGAGCAAATGAAAAAAGCCGCTCTGGGTGCGGTCGAAGGGGCCTTGGTCGAAGCGAAGAAGCAACCCATCCCCAATGCCACAAAATCGATCGAAGATTTCCGTGACATGACGGTTGATAAAGTTTCGGAAATAATCAAGTCGTTATTAGATAATACCGAAGGGATCAGCCTCAAAGTCGCGATCGATCCGAAGAAAGAAGAGTTCGCCTTGGAACTCGATATGACTGCGAAGAAAGGCTCGGAACTGGCCAAGGATTATGCCCGAATCAAAGAGAACAAAAGCCCTGTAGCGGGGGTGATCGATTCGCTAGGGGTTCCTGCAGGGATGATTCACCTGAACATAGCTATGCCTGAGTCGCTCCGCAAGAAATTTGGTCCCGTGATTGATGATGGTTGGGCCGAAGCGAAGAAACAAATTCCTGGAGAAATTCAAGAAATCGCCGAACCGCTTGTCAAATCGCTGTTACCCACCGTGAAACAGGCCGAACTCGATTTGGGAACGGTTCTCGTCGGCCCGAACAAAGACGGGAAATATACTCTCGTGGCCGCTGTGAAAGTCAACGAAGGGAAAAAGATTGAGGCAGCCATCCGTGATGCGAATAAAAAACTTCCCCCAGATGTGACCGAGATTCTCAAGGTCGATGCCGAAAAACTCAAAGATGGAACCTTCCTGCACTTGGTGAAGAACCCGAATCCGGAAGACCCGAATTTGACCAAGGTCTTCGGCAAAAGCGATGCTTACATTGCCTTCCGCGATGACCTGATGTTGATTACCTTTGGGGTCGATGCGAAAAACCTCATCACCAAATCGCTCGAATCGAAACCGGCAAGCGGCGGGGTGTTGACCTTCGATATTTCCCTCGGTCGAATCGTTCCGTTGGTGGGGGAAACG
>CAZFDX010000433.1:0-2068 GCA_964518325.1 uncultured Alcaligenaceae bacterium
AGCAGGAGGAATCGCCCACGATTTCAACAACCTTTTGCTCATCATTAACGGTTCTTGTGAACTTCTCTCGATTGAAAATGACAATCTCCCTGCAACGGTGACGGAGCGGATCGAAGAGATTCATCAAGCAGGCCAACGCGCTGCCGAGCTGACACAACAACTGCTTGCCTTCAGCCGAAAGGCGGTCTTGCAACCGAAAATCATTCAACTCAACAGCCTGATCGAGAAATTGAAAAAGACCCTTCTGCGATTGATTGGGGAAGATATTATCTTGATGTCGAACCTCGCAGCCGATCTGAAAAAGGTATTCGTTGACCCGACGCAGATGGAGCAATTGATCATTAACATGGCCGTTAATGCCCGCGATGCCATGCAGACGGGGGGGACAATCCGAATCGAAACCAGAAATTTCCGCAACACGGGTGAAATGAACTCCGGCCTGAGCGAATTGCCCGTAGGGGATTATGTGCTGCTCAGCATTGCGGATACAGGGCACGGCATGAGTCCGGAAATTTTGGCCCGAATTTTTGAACCGTTCTTCACCACCAAAGGGATCGGCAAAGGAACCGGTCTGGGATTAGCGATGGCCTACGGGGTGGTGAAATCGTTCGGGGGGCATATTGCCGTCGAAAGTCAAGAGGGTCGCGGCAGCACCTTCCGCGTGTATCTTCCCGTTGCGACCGGCCAAACCAGTCGCCCTTCGAGTGCCGCAGACATCCGCCCGCATGGGAATGAAACGATCCTTCTTGTAGAAGACGAACCCAGCGTTAGGAAAGTGGCCGCGAAAGCCTTGCAATCGCATGGGTATGTGGTTCTCTCTGCGAATGATGGGATCGATGCTTTGCTCATTCTGAAAAACCATCGGGGGCCGATCGATCTTTTACTCACCGATGTGGTGATGCCCGGAATGTCGGGGCGAGAGTTACGCGAAGAAATCGATCGTATTCGTCCCATCACAAACGTGATTTACATGTCGGGTTACACAGATGACGATGTGGTTCGACATGGAATTACCGAGGCCGAATGCGATTTTATTCATAAGCCCTTTACCATACCCGCACTCCTCAAAAAGGTTCGCCAAGTGCTCGACCGAGAAAAGAAAGCCCAACCCCTAAGTCTAGTCACGAATCCCATCAGTTGAAAAAGTCGTTCCATTCCGAAGGATTTCAAATCGCTTCGGTTTTTACCACTAGTGCAGTGAGGTGAAAAGGAGAGGGAATTTCGCCTCTTCTTGCTGATTCTGATTTCTCTTTCGATCATCAGCCACCGAAAAGGCCCCGTTGAATAGGTTCGCTCCCGTTCGGAAAGGCCAATTATTCTGGGTCGCCCCCTTGACATATTTTCCTAGGATGTGACGATACCTTTGGTTGAGTTAATTTCGTGACTCTCCCACCAACATTCTCACCTAATGGAGCAAACCATGCGTTTTACGTTGTGTTTGAGTCTGGCCCTTCTGGGCGTCTGTATTTCCCAAGCCGATGACACGGCCGAATTTCTCAAGAAAGAAAATTGGGAAGGCATCTCGGAATACTGGAAAGTGGAAGGCAACACGGTAATCGGTGCCCCCGCCGCTGCCATCAAGTCGAACACCTTCCTTTGCAGCAAAGCCAAGTACAAAGATTTTGAGCTTTCCTTCAAAGTTCAATTGAAAGATGGCGTAGGCAATAGCGGCGTTCAAATCCGCTCTAAAGTGGATGATCCGAAGGGGTTCGTTGTGGCAGGTCCTCAATGTGACATCGGTGCCGGCTACTGGGGGAGCCTCTATGGCGAACGCTTTGGCGGCATGATGAAAGAAGCCCCCAAAGATAAGGTCAACGAAAAACTCAAACCGAAAGAATTCAACGATTACTACATTAAAGTGGTTGGTAAAAAAGTCACCATTAAAGTGAATGATGTGGTGGCTGTGGATCAAGAATTTGAAAAGATGCCCGAAGAAGGGATTATTGCCTTCCAACTCCACTCCGGACCCAAAATGGAAGTCACTTTCAAAGACATTAAATTCACAAACCTTTCTAAATCAAAATAATTCCATCAAATCATCTCATTAAATTGATTGAGAGATTCGCCC
>CAZFDX010000434.1:0-3314 GCA_964518325.1 uncultured Alcaligenaceae bacterium
TATCAAGAATGTCCCAAGCACTAAACCGAGACCAATCCCCCCGTAGAGCTTCCCGTTTTCGGCTTCAAACAAATCGACGACCGTTTTGAGCAAGGTAGCTGCCAGCAAGATTTTGATGATGGCTTCATCAAACTTTGCTAAAAACTTTTTCCAAATGGGTTCTTTTGGAATGGGAGTCAGACGATTGACCCCGTAACGATTAGCGCTATCTTGGGCCTGTTGGGTGGTTAACCCTTCCTCGCGGGCTTGGGGATAAACCTTGAGAATGTCTTGAATCGAGAGCATAGCTTTTCGCAAATAAAAGTTTCGATAACAAGTAATTCGAGTTCGTTCCTAAATCCTTTCAACGAATCAGGATGGTTTTCACACTGCCAATACGGCGGCATGAAGTTTTTTATCCTTCGCAATCACAAAGAGATCGTATCGGATCGGTTGTGAATGTCTTCCGCCAATACAGGGGCGTGAAGTTCCTGATCCCTCGTCGTTCTGAATCCTTTGACGGAATCAGGCAGGTTTTTCGACCGACGAACTCGGCTTGTCCTTAAAGTGATAGGAATCCCGTGCGAGATGCCTAGTAAGATCGCAGAAACAAAGAGGGACTCTCAACCGGAGATGAGGGTTAATTCTTGCCTTGCATCGCTCTTTTTTCGATGAATACGATCAACCGGAGATGAGGGTTAATTCTTGCCTTGTATCGCTCTTTTTTCGGTAAATGCGATCAATGCGCTCGCGATTCAACCCGAGGGCTTTGTCGAAACGGCTCAACTTCATCCCTTCGATACTGGGGTTATGGCTGGCCAGACCTTTGAGACTGTTCAAATCAAGGCCGATCTCTCGGCGGAGATGCTTGCGCATCAACCAGCGGAATGGGCGCAAGCCCCCCGCAGGACCAAAAGGCCAACGCGATTTCGCAAAGGTGAAGCTGGTCACGCGGGTGAGATTGGCTTCCACCGGTGTGAAGAAAATGTAAACCCGCCAACGTACCTTCGATTCTTTGCCCGTCTGGGGATCGATCCACCAATGATCGTAAATGCTATGGACGGGTGAAAAATGGGTCGTCCAATCATCCCAAAACTCGTAGCCTCGACGGATTCCAATGAGCCTTGCTAAAATCGGGTTAATTCGCTTGGCAGGGCCATGATTGATGACCCGCACGGTTTTTTCGGTCGTCTCAAATTTCACCTGAACTTCGTGCATTTTGTTCAGCTCGTAGCCAAACACCGCATGGACCGTTGGGGTATGTTCGATCTCGCAGAAGTTATCGAGGGTCAATTCTAAGGGGGCAGGGGCTTCGTGTTCGGTCGAACCGATGTATAAGAATCCGTCGATATCGAATTGCGGAAATTCCGTTTCGCTGCCTGCTTCACGAACCCAGACATAGCCATGCGCCTGTTTGACCTCGTAGGCTTTGGTGCAGGCGTGCATCTTCGGGGTTCCAGGGCTTTCCCCTTGCCCCTCACAATCGAAGGTCCACCCGTGATAGTGGCACATTAGTTTTTCGCCTTGCACGCGGCCTAGGCTCAATCTCATGCGTCGATGCGGGCAGGCATCGGCCAAGGCTCCCAAGGCACCCGACTGGGTCCGGAAAACAGCGATCTCCTGACCGTCGATCTTCACACCGATTGGCCCTTTTTTCAGGGACCGAATCGACGTCACCGGATGCCAATGTTCAAGAATGGACATGGTCCTTGTCTCCTTGTTGAGTCACTAACATTCGCCGGACTTTCCCCAACGCTGCCACTAAAAATATCACAGGATACAATTTCTCGAAATACCAGAGTTTCGCAAAGTAGAAACCGATGGGGGTGGCCGACTTGTAACCTTCCTGAAGGACATTTTGTACGAGATACTCAACCCCACGTTGAACCTGCGGATGTTCGACCCCAAGGGTATCCGCCAACATTTCAACCACGAGTGCGGTTTCTTCTAAACTCGAAGGGGTCTGTTTCGCCCCCCCCCAACCTCCGTCTTCATTCTGACAACTTAACAGGAAGGCGATTCCCCTTTGAGCTTCGGCCGTGTCGATCTTTTTCCAATCACGATAGGCCGCTAAAACTCGAGCGGTCCCATAGACGGGGTTTTCATCATCGGGCGCATATTGATTCCCGAACCATAAAGGTAACCACGAGCCATCGGGTCGTTGCTGGCCCGAGAGATAGGCAAACCCCCGCTGCACGGATGCCTTTTGTTGGGGTGTGGGTTTTTCCTCACATAAAGCACGCAGGGCATGAGCCGTTAAATCGCTGCCACTCCGATCGAACGGGAGTTGGCCCCAGCCTTTACAGAAGGTGGGAAATCCCCCATCGCGATTCTGGAGATTGAGAATCCATTCTTGACCGCGAATGGTTGGAATAATCACTTCCGGTAGTCGATCCGTCACCCAAGCGAGATGACGCAGCGCCAAGATGGCGCCGGGGGTATCATCGCAATCCGGCACACTACCCGAATGATAGGTCCACCCCCAAGCCCCTGCCGCGGCCCCCGTGTAGGGATGGATCGTTTTCGATTGCTGAGCGAGCAACCAATCGAGCAAGGTCGATGCTTGGGGAAGTTCGTTCAACTCGCCGGCGCTGGCGAGTGCATTGACGGAAAGAGTGGTGACCCAAATCGCCAAATCGGTATCGATCGGCCAAGTACCATCGGCTCGCACGGAAGATTTTAGGAACTCGATCCCTTTTTCCACCACACGATGTTTCCCCAACCCCGCCGCACTGAGCGACATGCACACAAAGCTCGTCAGGGGTGTGGCCTCAAGATAGCCCCCACTAGCAGGCTGAATCTTTCGCAACACCTTCAGAGTTCGCGAACGGGTCAACCAGCGCAAAAATCCGGTGAGAGGAAAGCCGATGCCGCGATGGTGATGGATCACTTGACCGATCGCAATCAATGCAGGAAGGGCGTAACTCACCACCGGCATTTTGGCAAAACGATACCAACTTTGGGGTAACGCTGCCAACTCATAAGGCAGACGGGGCACCTCCCGCCAATCGATCAATTTACCAAGGGCGCACATCATCAAAATCGGCACAGAAAAGGTCCGATCCTTGCCGTATCGATTGCGAACCGCCTCGGCCAATTCTTGAGGGGTGCGGCCATATCGCTGGGAAAGCCATTGCTCGCAACCTTGCAGGACCGCCGCATAAGTTTCGGTTTGACCAGTGATATGAAAGGCCGCCCGACAAAGCATCGTCGTCGAGATATTGCTGTGACTTCGGACCGTATCGCCCCATCCTCCATCCGCGTTTTGATGTTCTGCCAACCATTTCAATCCCCCCGAAACAAGCGAAGCATCCGGAAAGGGGCTTAGGTGAAGG
>CAZFDX010000435.1:0-2776 GCA_964518325.1 uncultured Alcaligenaceae bacterium
AGTTCAAGGAAACCGAAGATCAAAATCAACAATCACCGCGCACGATCGAAGCTCGAGAAACGAACGTCAAATCACTTTTCGAACCCTGTGCAAGCCGGTGGAGTGCTCATTAGGGATGAGTCGTTCCCAGAAAAGAACCCATCCCGTGATTTGGAAACGAAGCCCCCCTTGGACGTGCCCCCCTTCCCCTTTCCACAAAAAATGATTCGCTTCTTACCCGAGTGGTTTCCGAGTTCTTGGCCCTTGCTATGCTAACTCTATTGGGGCTTCGCACTCAAGGGAAACGATCATGCTCACCTGGTTTAGAAATGTTTGGATCGCCGTTAAGACGATCTCTCAGGGGATGTATGTTACTCTTTCCAGTTTAGTGCAGAGCTTCCGAAGAAAGGCTTTTACAGAACATTTTGAATATCCGGAACGACCGGTTCCCGTTCAACCACGTTATCGCGGCTTTCATCGTTACGATCTGACTACCTGCATAGGCTGCGATAAATGCGCTCGGGCTTGTCCGGTCGATTGCATTTACATCGAGAAAGAAAAGAACCCTCAAGGCAAAGGCTTCGTCGTCACCGAATTTGCGATCGATTACACCAAGTGCATGTTCTGCTCGTTATGCGTTGATCCCTGTCCGGTCGATTGCAGCTTCATGGGTTCGACCCACGATCTCGCTTGTTTCACCCGTGATGGTTGCATTGTCGATTATGCCAAACTTCCGTTGGATGTGGCTTGGGGCCAAGCGACTTTGAATCCCACGGCGGTCCATGAATCCAAGAAAATTGCCCTGCCGGTTTGGACTAAACCCCCCGATCCTCCCAAAGCAGAAGCTCCAAAACCCGAAGCTCCTAAAGCGGAAACGGCCAAAGCGGAAACGCCTAAAACCGATTCCCCATCCTCTAACAATTAACTCACGCTTTTGATGGGTTCCTCTTGCTCAAACAATTAACTGACGCTTTCGACGGCTGCGATTTCGCCACTGGCCCAAGCAAGGACTCTTCGGGCAACCTCGGCTGCATGACGGGATTTCACATCGGGAAGGGCTTCTCCCATTGGTAGGCCCATATCCACACCCAAACAGCGTTGGATTAACTCCGCGGCGGCCAAGGCCAATTCTCGATTGGGTTGACGAGCCACTTCTCGAAGGACTTCGATCGCTCGGGGGTCTTCTCTCACTCCTAGCAACACTCCCGCTGCTATCAATCGCAGGGCCGTTGGTGTGGTTTGACCGATAAATTTGGCCGCCAATTCCGGCGAAAATTCATTGGCCTCGCGAAGCACTTGCCCCACTTCCACCCGTAATGCAGCGGGTGCTTTCGGGTCCGACATGATTCGTGTTACTCTTTCGATCGCTTCGGGGGTTCCCTCTTCTTGAATCGCTTTCTGACAATGTCTCAGAATGGTCTTCAAGGCTCGATGACTGCCCGGCCCCGTTTCGGCAGACCAGTTAATCAGATCGTCTAACGCAGCTTGGGGGAGCAGACCGCTCCACGGCAGGTAACCATCACGGGCAAAGAGCGGATCGAACAAGGCATTGCGGACCCCTTCTCGAATCAAAGGCCATCGGGTGTTCACTTCCGACAGAATCGCAAAATGAGCGCGTTGCCTGACCTCTAAGGAGCGATCGCACAGATAGGGAACTAAACAGGCGATCTGATGATCTTTCCGCACCGAAGCCAAAGCTAACAGAGCGGCCCCTTTCAAGACTGGTTCCGTCAAATGAGGTAGCAGCTCGATCAAAACTTGGGCCTGATGAGTCCGCCAACGGGGCCAAAGCTCTAATGCACTGAGGGCGGCCAATTTCACTCGCGGACTAGGATGATGGGCCAACTGCAAGGCCACCGTGGGATCTTCATGGAGACTTTGGCGGAACGCTTTGACTTCGGGCATTTCTCGGATTTTCTCATCCGCAGGCCAATTGACTCGATGACAAAACTCTTCCGCTAGGAAACGGGCTTTCCGCCCCTCTTTGGTGCCAAGAATCTCGTGGACAATCAGAATCACCACCATCCCAAAAAGCAAGACCCCTAACAAAAAATGAGTGACCGAATCGAAAGGTTCCGGCGACACCCAACGGAGGATACCGTATCCCCCCGCATAAAGCACGATGGCAAACAGAACATTTTGACTGACCGTCCATTGTCTTTGGCTCAGGCAACCAAGGGACACCACGAACAAACCAGCAGTCAGGGCTACGCCCAAACGATATTGTTCCTGAGGCAAACGAGAGCATGCCCAAGCCAAGATCAGACTGGGAAACAAGGCGACAACAATTTGTCCAAGCCCAGTCTGCTTGGGTTTGACTTTCAGGCAGGCCAATTTGGATGGAAACATTCCTTCACCACCAAGAGAACAACCAACAAGAAAGGTAGTGCAAGGAATCGTGAAAATCAAAGATTGATTAGAGATTGTTGTGAGAGAGGAAAATTGCTGTGCCCCAACAAAAAGCCAACCCCCGTTGGGTTTTGTCAACACGTCAACATGTCAACATGTCAACATGTCAACATGGAGACGGAACTAAAATGACGAAAACCGACACCCTGACGATCATCATTGCGACAGGCAAGCAAACGTCATAGGTATCGGATCAGCCATTCCGTAAAGGGTCTCACCAATTGGGAACGTGTCGATCCCAGCGATTAGCCATTCAGTGGAGGGGGAATCTGAGCAAACAAGGTTTGTAATTCCGGAACCGTTTCTGCGGCAGCCCAGCCGGCCATGCCTGCCTTCCAAACCAAAGATTGTCGGGTGATCTGACCCGAGCGAGCCATAGCCGTTAAGG
>CAZFDX010000436.1:0-4967 GCA_964518325.1 uncultured Alcaligenaceae bacterium
CGAACGACTGGCCGAAACGCTAGCCGGCTGGCATTGGCTTGCCTTTGTTATGATTGCCATCAAACACTTGGGACTCCAAAGTCAATAACAGGCTCTAGACTGTCGATAAGCGATTCTGTGTCGATGATGATTGTTCAGGAATAGATTCGTTTTGCTTCTGCTTCGTTTGGCAAGCCAGCTGCATTCGTTGGTTCCAAACCTAAGCCTACTCAATCGGCTGCAAACCTGTTTCTTTTGCTGACAGATCAATCACCGTTCCCGAGTCCATGCCCATTTCCAGCGACTCATTTGGCTGCAAACTTGTTGCATCTGCCGAGGTCTTCCCCCGTTGCCACTTTTCGCTGGCTTTGTACCAAACATTCATGCGAACCACTTTCTCGTTTTCATCATCGGGGCGATTGATCTTCGGAAATCATTCGCTGAAACAACTGCCTCAAGCCCTGAAATTTCTCGGGGCGCAAAAACCCTTTTTGATTTCCGATCCGGTTTTGAATCGTGTGGGTCTTGTGCAACAAGTGCAGGAACAAATCCCGAACTGTCCGATGTTTTGCGAGATTGGCCCCGAACCAACCTTGGCCATGATTTTGGATGCCTATCATGCGGCCCAGCAGCATCAGCCCGATGCCATCATTGGTTTAGGCGGCGGAAGCAATATGGATGCGGCCAAATTGGTGAGCATTTTGCTCACTCATGGGGGGCATCCGAAAGATTATGTCGGTGAAGAAAAAGTGCCGGGGCCTGTGGTTCCCATTATCGCCATTCCGACCACTGCGGGGACCGGTTCCGAAGTGTCGTTGGCTGCCGTATTCACCGATACCGATGCCGGTATCAAAGTCAGTACCCTCAGTGAGTATTTACGTCCCAAGATGGCGTTGGTGGACCCCTTATTGACCTTGAGCTGCCCGCCGAAGGTGAGTGCCGATTCGGGAATGGATGCTCTGGTTCATGCAATCGAGGCCTTCACTGCCATCGATTATGAGAAATTTCCGCTACCCGATGGAGCCGTGAGCGTCTATCAAGGGAAAAATCCCTTGGCCGATAGCATGGCCGAGCAAGCCATCAAGTTGATTGCTCGGCATTTGGTTCGAGCCGTGCAGCAAGGGAATGATATAAAGGCCCGAGAAGGCATGGCCCTCGCTGCAACCTTAGCGGGCTTGGCCTTTTCGAATGCCGCAGTCGCTTTAGTTCATGCGATGGAGTATCCAGTGGGGGCGGCCGTGCATTGTTCTCATGGGGAGGGGAATGCTCTATTGCTTCCCCATGTGATGCGCTTCAATAAACCAGCACGGCTCAAGGAGTTTGCCACCATTGCCACTTGGTTGGGAGAGGATATTTCAGGGTTGCCTTTGGAAGAGGCAGCAGAACGGGCGATTATCGCGGTTGATCGCCTGCGGGAGGCCGTGAAAATTCCCGCTCGGCTCCGCGATTTGAAGGTTCAGCCCGAGCAATTGCCTGCCTTTGCACAAAAGGCCATTTCCATCACTCGATTAATGCGAGTCAACCCCATTTATCCCACACAAGAAGAGATCGAGGCCATTTACAAATCGGCCTATTAATCGGCTCACCTGATGACTCGATGTGATCCTTCTCGAATCGTTTCACTTATTTCCAATCGAACCCTATCACCTTTTCAAATTTGATATAACATCTTCATTTCAACAAAACCTTTGGATTGATCGGGAGGCTGACGGATGATCCGGTTCCTAACTTTCTTCTCGTTGTTGGTATTACTGGGTGTTTCTCCTTCCGCATCCTCGGAGGACAAAAAAACCGCGAAGGTGACCGGTACCTTTACCATTCCAAAAACGGTTCCGGATATTAAAGGTCAAACGGTGGAAATCCTGTTATTCAAATACGATACTCGGATAGCAGGGAAAGCGGCGGACCTCGTCGAGAAAATCGAAATCAAAGATTTCAAACATGAAAGTGGGAAAGAAACCAGCCAAGAATTTACTATCGGTGCCAAAGCCAATTTAGAAGAAGCAATGGGCTACTACATTACCTTGTTCATTCTGAAAGATGGGAACCGAACCCACATGGGGGAAGCAGAGCATGCCCCAAAAAATCTTTGCAAGGTGTTAACGATGGGAAACCCCAATAAAATCAAAATAACGGTTTTGCCAGTGAGATGAGAGCCATTCAACACCAACGACAACGGTTCTGCCAGTGAGATGAGCTATTCGGTATCGCGGCCTGCCAAACGAGTGAAAGGGCGCTTGGCCCCGTCTCCCACAGGGGGCCAACATTTAGGCAATGCGCGGACGTATCTTTTAGCGTGGTTGTCGGCCCGATCGCAACAGGGGGAGATTCAACTTCGCATCGAGGATATTGATAAGACCCGTGTTCGAGCCGAGGCCATCTCGCTGATTATCGAAGATTTGACTTGGTTAGGTTTAACATGGGACGAAGGTCCTATTCTGCAATCGAGCCGATATTCTCGCCATCAAGAAGCGCTCGAACGGCTCATGAAACAGGGGGTTGTTTTTCCCTGCACCTGCACACGCAAGGATATTTTGACTGCGAGTAGCGCCCCCCATTTAGAAGAGGCCGAACCTGTTTATCCCGGAACCTGTCGGAATCGCTCGTTACAACAAGCCCAACAATTGGGGCGGGAAAATCGACGATTCTCGTGGCGTTTTCGAGTGCAAGAATCTCCCGAATTTACCGATGGATTTTTAGGGAAAGTGCAACTCGATTTGCAACAACACGGGGGCGATTTCATCGTTTGGAAACAATCGGGGGAACCCGCCTATCAACTGGCCGTCGCGGTCGATGATGGCGAATTAGGCATTACCGAAGTGGTACGCGGGGACGATTTACTCTCATCAACACCGCGACAATTATTGATCTATCGGGCCTTGGGATTACCCGAACCCAAATTTTATCATGTTCCTTTAGTGGTCGATGCGACCGGTCGCAGATTGGCTAAACGGTCCAACGATTTGCGTTTGGTCACCCTGCGAGAACGAGGAATCTCTGCCGAACAAATTTTGGGCTGGCTTGGCTATTCTTGTGGCTGGCTCGAACATCCACGACCCATTTCACTACCCGAATTGTTGCCCCTTTTTTCTTGGCAAAGCGTACCGAAAACCCCCTTTGTCATGCCGGACGATTTTCTTTCCTCGGTTTGACTTTGGGATTCATCCCATAAACCTTGTTGCTTGTTGCAATAGGCTCGGTTCCAAAGGGAATCGGCAGGAATGGAAACCAGAGATGAAAGATGAAAGTAATCTCATCGACTGGGGACAAAAAATAATGACCCCTGATCCAATTGTGATAAAATTGAAATGTTGTTCTCAAGGAAGAAATTTCGTTGACCTATCCTACTCAAAGAGAGATTTTTACTCTTGGCTGAAAGATTTTGAATCATTAGGGTGATCTTCACCTAGATCGGGCTGGATTTTCTCGCAAAACTTCGATGATAACAATCTAACAGCCTTACGAGATAAATCCTCGTTCAAACACTTGCACTTGGAGGAACCTGTGATAGTGCAATTAGCTCCCACCGAGACACTGCCAGTAAGCGGAGTTCCTACAACGGTTCATAATGTTCTGATCGTAGACGACGAATCGATGAATCGCCGTGTTTGTCGGAAATCGTTGGAATCGCAATCCCTCAAGTGCAGCGAGGCCGAGGACGGACTAGAAGCACTGAAACTGCTCACATGGAATCACTTCGACCTTGTCCTACTCGATATCGATTTACCCAATCTCAGCGGCATCGAGGTTCTGAAGCAACTCCGTAAGGACCCCCCTTATCCAAACCTGAAAATCATACTCTTTTCCGGAAATACTCATGGTGACGATTTAGCTCGTCTGATGCGACTCGGGGCAGACGATTACATCTGCAAGCCCTTTAGCGTGGTTCAATTACGGGAAAGAGTTCGTGCTTCCCTGCAATTAAAAGCCGCTCAGGATCGTTCGGACCAATTGAATCAGAAATTGTTGGCGATGAATCATGAACTCGAGCAGGGACTACTCGCTCGGGATAGCGATTTAGTGGAAGCTCGCAATGCTCTGGTTTTGGGGTTGGCAGAACTCGTTGGGCAACGTGATACGGAAACCGGCGCTCATTTGCATCGGATCAAACATTACTCCACGGCACTATGCCACGAGATCGCCAAGAACGTCAATTATCAAACCCAAGTCGATGAACGATTTATTCAAATGCTGGAATGTTGTGCCCCGTTACACGATATTGGAAAAGTTGGCATTCCCGATCACATTTTGCAGAAACCGGGGCAACTGACCCCCGAAGAGCGGGCGATCATGCAACGCCATACGATTATTGCTGCCGTGACCCTGCAAAAAGTGGCGAAACAGCATCCCTTTGCTGTGGCCTTTCTCCAAATGGCCACCGAGATTGCCCGACATCATCATGAGCGATTCGACGGAACCGGCTATCCCGATCGACTCAAAGGAGAGGAGATACCACTCTCGGCGCGGATCGTGGCCGTGGCCGACGTGTACGATGCCCTCCGATCCAAGCGGATTTACAAGCCTGCTTTCTCCCATGAGAAGACCTTACAAATTATGCTCGAAGAAAGCGAAGGTCATTTTGACCCCTATTTGGCAGGGGCTTTTCGCCGATGTCATCAAAAATTCCATCAGATTTTTGAGCAATACCGTGATGAGAATAACGTCTAGTCTCTGGGGGCAAACCAATGCCTTGAAACAACGCCCGATTTTCATTTCACGAATCACCCGAGATTTTCGCATTCGACATTTTCTCACTCGGCATTCCCGATAATCGTTCCTTCCCCCCCCCCACCAATGAGCCTGCCGCCGCCCCCGAGCGGTTCTCTGGGCTCGGACGAGCCCCTTGGCCGTTGCAATTACGTGCGGGCGTGGTGATTGTTTTTGGTCACGAGTCTGGTCTCTGTACACCTTCCCGGGCCCACCGGGACGGAGTCAGAACCGTATGGCGGCTTCGGCTGGAAAAAAAAAAAAGAAAGATGTACTGCTGG
>CAZFDX010000437.1:0-1551 GCA_964518325.1 uncultured Alcaligenaceae bacterium
GCAAGGGAGTAGAAAACGCACCATATGTCAAGCGCGTAACAGAGATGGTATAAGTGGTTTTTATTGAAAGATACGGCGACCAGAGTGATGTACGCAGGATGGGTCGTCGGCAGCGTCAGATGGGTATAAGGGACAGCATGAACTCGTTTCTCCACCGCGGCGAAACCAAATTCATCGGTCGCACCGATCGCTTGACCTCCTTTCACTCCACCACCGGCAAGCCAAACCGAGAAACCCCAGTGATTGTGATCGCGCCCGTTGACCTTACCGGCATTAGAACCGGGGGTGGGCAATTCCACTGTGGGGGTCCGTCCGAATTCCCCCCCCCAAAGGATAAGGGTTTCTTCAAATAGCCCCAGTCTCTTGAGGTCATCAATCAAGGCGGCAATCCCTTTATCGACTTCGCCGGCCAAGCGACGGTGATTCACTTCCAAATCATCGTGATTATCCCAAGGTTGCCCCTCGCCGTGCCATAATTGAACAAACCGGACCCCGCGTTCAATCAGGCGTCGGGCAATGAGTAATTGTCGCCCTTGGACCGAATTGCCATAGGCTTCACGAATCTTTTGCGGTTCCCTTGTAATGTCAAAGGCCTCCGAGGCCTCTTTCTGCATTCGGTAGGCCAATTCAAAAGATTGAATCCGTGATTCTAACTGGGGATCGTTCAAACGGGTCTCTTGATGTTTCTGGTTCAGTCGCGCCAGTAAATCGAGTTGCCGGCGTTGATCTTCTGGGGAATGGGTGGGGCTTTTGATATACTCGATGAGTTTATTCACATCGGTATATTTGGTGTTGATATAGGTTCCCTGATATACCCCTGGCAAAAAGCCGGCGGTCCAGTTTTGTGATTCTTGAATCGGGTATCCATTCGGGCACATGGCAATAAAGCCCGGAAGGTTCTGATTCTCGGTTCCTAAACCATAGGTCAACCACGAGCCGAACGAGGGACGCACCAAGCGGGCTTCTCCGCAATTCATCAGGAGTAAGCTCGGTTCATGATTGGGAACATCGGCATGCATCGAACGGATGACACAAATATCGTCCGCATGACGGGCCGTATTCGCGAATAACTCCGAGATTTCAAGGCCCGATTTGCCATATTTCTGGAATTTGAACGGGGACGGTAAGGCGGCACCGGTTTTTCGTTCGGTCGGTTTGTTGGGAACCGGTAAAGCCTTGCCGGCATATTTTTGCAAACTCGGTTTGGGGTCAAAGGTATCGACATGGCTTGGCCCGCCATTGGCAAAAATGTGGATCACCCGTTTCGCTTTGGCTTTGAAGTGAGGTTGTTTCGGAGCCAAAGGATTCAATCCCACCGAGGTATCGGCCGCTCGGGCGGTTTCTTGTGCCAGAAGGGAAAGCAAACCTAGGTTGCCAATTCCCAGACCACTGCGAATGAGCATCTCGCGGCGATTTAACGGACCATTCATAGCAATTTCCCCTCTGTTGACCTTGCTCTTATTTTAGGTGATCGCCACTCGAAAAGGAAGGAAAAATACCCCTCGGCCTCATTGAACCATTAACCCATTATCCCATTAACCTGCCTCATTG
>CAZFDX010000438.1:0-6748 GCA_964518325.1 uncultured Alcaligenaceae bacterium
CGGACAGCGGCCGCGCAGGGGGGACCAGCGCCCGGGAATCCCTCAGCGAGGATCAAAGCCGGATCGGCCGTGTGAACATCCCCAGCGGCGTAGTGCCGCGTGTGCGGGCTCGAACGCACGTGCCGTGCCGGCAGAGGCGACGGTTCCGTTTCAGCGTACCATTTCGATTTGACTCCCACAGTGAAAGTAGGAATCGGCCGCCCTGACACCTGTGAGGCAACCCCGACGACCGTGGCCGAATCGACTCCCCCCGAAAGGTAGGCCACTACAGGAACCTCGGCTCGCAAGCGTTTTTGGACCGCGTTCACAAATCGTCTTTCATACTCGGCCACCGCTTCCCCTTCGGCGGGGAATTCCTCTTCTCCTTGTTTTGGAAAATCCAAATCGTAGTACCGACGTTCTTGAATCGGCTCGTTGGGTCGAAGACGCAGGTAACAGCCCGGCGGAAGGAGATTCACCCCCGCAAAGCAGGTCAAAGGTCCCGGAACCGCAAAGAAGGTGAACACATGATTCAGCCCAAGGGGATTCGCCACTTTCGGGACCACGCCCGAGGCCAATAACCCGCGAATTTCCGAGGCAAACAAAAGCCATTCGGTCCCTTCAAACTTTTGAACCGACCAATACAAAGGCAGGATTCCAAAGCGATCCCGTGCCAAGATCAGCTCGTTTGTTTTGGCATCGTGCAACGCCAAAGCAAATTGCCCTTTCAACTTATCAAAGAACGATAGGCCATGTTCTTCCCACAAGTGGGGAATGATCTCGGTATCGGTATGGGTCCGAAAGCTATGACCTTTGCTTTCGAGTTCCGCCTTCCGTTCGGGATAGTCAAAAAGTTCGCCGTTGAAGATGACCTGAATCGAACCATCTTCGTTGCCAATCGGCTGCTTCCCGTCACTCAAACCGATGATCGACAATCGTCGGTGGGCCATACTCAAACCAGGCCGATCGAGATACCCGTCGTCGTCTGGCCCACGATGAATCATGGCCTCGGACATTTTTCGAGCCATGCCAGCAGGAGCCTTTTGTTTCCCACGAAGATCGAACAATCCTGCAATACCGCACATTCGGTTTTCGTCGCTCCTACCGATTACCTAGTATTAAACGGTTACCATGAGGCACAAAATGAAATTGAACCTCCTGCGATTCGGTTGATACCCTAACTATCTTCCGTGTAACCCTTATAGTTTATCAAATCTCCATTCGCACCGATCTTAACAACGAGTTAATTTCTAGGGAATAGAGAAACCTTTCCGAAAAGTGGCTTCCGCGAGTCTTCCAAGAAAAGTCTTCCAAGAAAGGGCTTCCGCGAGTCTTCGGAGAATCTGGTTTCGATTAGGAGTGTGAAGAGCTTTCGGGTTTTCGACTAACAAGGTTGCCAGAGCAACAACGTGAGGTGTAACCCGTACTTCTTAAGTTCCTCAGATACGGGGAAACCCTATGTGTATAAAGAGTTACGCCTGATTCTGGAGTAGTTTCTCAACCTGTTTCTCAACCTATTTCCAACGGGCTTCCGAAACGGGAAGAAAAAAATTATTCAAGCAAAAGCAGGCACAGACCGATAAAATTTGTAGAGTTGATTGCCGATCCTATCGATCGTGCGTAAATTATTCGTATCGGCCTCGTCGCCAAGTGGTAAGGCAGCGGTTTGCAAAACCGTTATTCGCCGGTTCAAATCCGGCCGAGGCCTCTTCTCCTGTTCGTTCTTATATGTTCTCTTTCTCTCCCTATCTAGTAGGGGGGATTTCTCAGCGATTCGCGCGGGCTAAGGCCCTTCCTTGGGTTATCCGTTTTCTTACGTTGCTCAATCAATCTGCTTTCAATTCTCTCTATCACGACGTTCCCTTTCTCGCACCGGCTCTGCTTTGCTCTCTGTTCTCTATACTCATTGTTCCAACTCACTCTGAATTTTGATGGTTGCCCACGCTCAGTAAAATAAAGCACGATCTCACATCAATGGAGCCTTGAGGATGCGAATAGGCAACCTTGTTCTTTTGTTATCGACCATCCCCATCGGTAGTTGCTCGGTCCCGTACAATCGTGTGGTGGTCTACTGTGCGCAGGATGAGGAGTTTGCCGAAGGAATTTTCGCCGATTTCACTCGTATGCACGGCATCAAAGTGGAAGCAAAATTCGATACGGAAGCCAGTAAAACGGTGGGGTTAGTCGAAGACATTGTGAACGAAGCAAAGCGTCCCCGCTGCGATATTTTTTGGGGCAACGAACCGCTCCAAGCGATCCGACTGCACAAAAAAGGCTTGCTCGAAGCCTATTCTTCTCCCAGTGCCAGTGAATATCCGAGTTGGACCCAAGGGGCGACTTGGCAGGCCTTCGCGGCTCGGCCCCGAATCATTATTGTCAACACCGAATTGGTGCCCGAAGCCGAACGCCCACGGAGTTTATTTGAACTCGAACAGCCAAAGTGGAAGGGGAAACTGTGTATGGCCAAACCTCTGTTTGGCACCACCGCCACGCAAGCGGCCTGTTTATGGGAAGTTCTGGGGCCACAACGTGCCAAAAGTTTCTACGAGAATCTTCATAAGAACGAGATTGCCATCGTGGCAGGGAATCGCCACGTTGCCAGCGAGGTGGCCAAAGGAAAATATGCCCTTGGATTGACCGACTCGGATGATGCCCTCGCCGAATTGGCACAGGGGAAACCGGTCGCCTTGATTTTTCCCGATCAGAATGGCTACCCCGATTATCCTCGCTGGGGAACCCTTTACTTACCGAATACCATCTCTTTGGTAAAAGGTGCCCCCAACATCAACAATGCGAAATCGCTCATAGATCATCTGTTACGACCCGAAACGGAAGCCAAACTGGCCGAGGGTGGAGGGTATCAAATTCCGCTGAATCCGAAGACGAAAGCAACGCTTCACCCCGCATTGATTCGTCCCGAGAAAGTCAAAGTGATGAAGGTCGATTGGGAGAAAGCGGCCGATTGTTGGGAGCCCGCGCAGGAATTTTTGAGAAATCTTTTTGCCCGATAAATCGAACGACAATCGAACAACTCACAGAATCGACTCGGTGGGAGCGTGTGAAAGAGACCCGTGCGAGTGAAACTCTGCCAGTTGAGACATGATGCTAAAGACAGACGATGGATAAGACAAAAGACGGTCAAGACAAGAAGTTGTTGCCAAAGGTGCAACAAAGCCGACGGGAATTCATGTCGAGAGAAGTGAGGATATTACAAACCCGATCCATGGGCAGGCCTTCGGCATAGGCCCATTTAATGATGTCGAGATTTTCGGCCCCCCGTTTTAGTCTTCGGAAGACTTCGTGCATCAATTCGGTGTCTTCACCAAATTCTCTGCGAAGTAAGCCAAAGTCCCCTCGATCGAGTTCAATCCAAAATCGAACGCCTTCGAGATGTTCCATCCAGCGGGCGCGAAGGTAGCGCCACCAATAACGATGGACCCATTCACGAACTGCTTGTTCGCCAAGGTCATGGCCTGCTTTTTCGCTTTCGATCCATTTATGAATATCGGCTTGCACGCGAGAGTCGGTCACGATACTCTCGCGTGGGGGATGTTCGAGACAGGATTCGGCAGAGGTATGGGTATCCATAGGAGAGCCTCCGGTCGCTCATTACTACTATTTTAGCCCTATATCGGCGTCGAATCCAAAAAAATTCTTAACAAATCTGATGAGGATTCACTTCGGAGAGAAGGGGCTTCGATTTGGCAGAAGCTCCAAGAGGCAATTTTTCTAGGGGATTTTCTCCCGAATCGCTGAGGCCGGCGCGTGTGGGGCGAAATCCCCTACTGACCGTATTCCAATTTCTTTTGTGGAACCCCTCGCCTGATCCTGATTGAGTCACTCAATCAATCGATAGGTGTACAGGGAACACAAAGATCGGTCTCGAGGTCGAATAGATCGTTTTGAATTCGGCGCAACAGGTCGGCTTCCGCAAAGGATTCCACGAAAAGTACGATTCCCAAGACGCTGTTGAGTTCATCCACCTCGCCCTAAGCGGTCAGAAGAAATCCTCGGGATGGTCAATAGTTCAGGTCAGTTTCATTCATTGTAACATCCTCCCAACCCCCCACCCGAAATTTTTGCCAGAGCCGATGACACTTGGGGAATGATCTAACTTCACAACATCTAACTTCACAACTCAATAACACAACACCAATCACAAAACTGCCAATAGAGCTAGTTCAACATGAGTTAAGTGGGCATAATCCTCAATCGTGTCAATTCAACCAATAATCTTGCATTCTTGGAGACGATAATTCTGCATTCTTGGAGAGAAAAGCAATGCGAAATCACGAAGAAGGAATTTTTT
Organism: uncultured Alcaligenaceae bacterium; assembly: GCA_964518325.1. Taxonomy (GTDB): domain Bacteria; phylum Planctomycetota; class Planctomycetia; order Gemmatales; family Gemmataceae; genus SKW135. The sequence goes on from CAZFDX010000438.1 coordinate 4,289, forward strand.
TGATCTGGGCTATTGACAGGGGGAGGGCGGAATCATAGAACATTTGCTTCTTTATGTCTGTTCGCAGATGAAGGTTTGGAGTTGGTATGAACGAACGTATCCGCATTCGTATGGAAGGCTATGACCACGAAACTCTTGATCGCACGGCGCTGGAGATTGTGGACACGGCTAAACGTACCGGCGCTGAAGTTCATGGCCCAATTCCCCTTCCCACCCGCGTCGAGCGCTACACCGTCCTTCGATCTCCCCACATTGATCGTAAGAGTCGGGAGCAATTCGAGATTCGTACTCACAAGCGAATCATCGACATTGTCAAGCCGACCGGTAAAACCGTTGAAGCACTGAACAAAGGTTTGGCGCTTCCTCCGGGTGTTGATATTAAGATCAAAGTGATGGGACCCCAACGAGACTAATTACCTCGCAGGGGTTCAAAGTCGCCAATATAGAGAATTGAACCGGGGCCGTTGTACCCGCTGCCAAATATGGGGAAGGGTGCAGCGGCCTTGTGTATGGTATCGCCGAAATGAGGATGCCCCCGGAAAGTTGGGGCTAAAGGATTGCGAGTATGGCCAGCCCGACAATCGAACAAGTAACAGCATCGATTACTCTTCCGGTCTATAACAAAGACGGTCAAGAAGTCAGTACCGTAACGGTTGATCCCGCAGCCTTCGGCGGCAAGATCAGCACTCGGCTGATGCACGAAGCCGTTCTCATGTACGAAACCAATAAACGTCAAGGGACCCATAGCACCTTGCGACGGGGTGAAGTGGCGGGCAGTACTAAAAAGCTCTTCCGTCAAAAGGGAACAGGGAACGCTCGTGCGGGTACCAAACGCACCAACAAGCGACGAGGTGGGGGAACTGCGAAAGGCCCCAAGCCTCGCGACTATACTTATCGCTTGCCGAAAAAAGCCCTCCGTTCGGCGACCCGTATGGCTGTTCTGAGCAAACTTCGGGATAAAGAGACCGTTATCGTTGATGATTTTGGAATCACAGAAATCAAAACCAAAACGGTGGCCACGTTGTTGAAGGCCCTGAAACTCGAAGGGCAATCAGTTTTGATTGGTACGCCGGCTCGGGATGAGAAGGTCTATAAATCGGCACGGAATCTCCCCAAAGTCACTATTCTCCCCACCAGTGACTTCAATACCTACGATGTGCTTCGACCAAAAACCTTGCTGCTCAGCAGGGCGGCTCTTGAAGCCTTGATTGCTGCCAAAAAGGACTAATGCACCGGACGGTGTGTATTTTTATAGGTGAACTCAGTCATGCAAACGCGACCTCGTCCGGTTAAATATCGCCGGAAAAATAAATTGCGATTCGTTCATAAGCCCTCGCGGCCGAATATCGAATTGCGCCCTCACCAAGTGATTATTCGTCCCCTTGTGACCGAGAAAGGAACATTCTTGAGCACGAAGCTGAATGCCTACACCTTCCAAGTAAGCATTCATGCCACCAAGACGGACATCAAGAATGCTATCCAAGAAATGTTCCCCGTTCGGGTCGAAGCGGTCCGCACGCAAATCCGTCACGGGAAGAAGCGTCGCTTCCGCTTCAAAGAAGGAAGCCGACCCGATTGGAAAAAGGCGATCATCAAACTTCATCCGGACGATAAGATCGAATTCTTCTAATCGTCAGCAGAATAACGGGTGAAACGAGAAGAGTCGCTAGGAATTGAGAGAATTAGACCAAGACAAATAACGGAAGAGCTACAGATATGGGGATTCGATTTTACAAACCGACATCGGCAGGCCGTCGCGGTGGCTCGGTCAGCGATTTCGCTGATTGTACCCATCCGAAAGTCAACAAGCCAGAAAAGTCGTTGCTCGTTCCTCGCAAGAAGAAGGGCGGACGCAACAACCAAGGGATCGTCACAGCTCGATTCCGTGGGGGCGGCCATAAGAAAATGTACCGAATCATCGATTTCAAACGAAATCGCAAAGATGGTATCCCCGCTACCGTGTTGAGCATCGAGTACGATCCGAATCGATCGGCTCGCATTGCCTTGATCCAATATCAGGATGGGGAAAAATCGTACATCCTCGCTCCCGATGGACTCAAAGCAGGCGATACCGTCAGCAACGGTCCCGATGCCGAACCCAAAGTGGGGAATTGCCTCCCGTTGGAAAAAATTCCGTTGGGCTTGGTGATTCACAATATCGAATTGCAACAAGGTCGAGGCGGGCAGATTTGTCGCTCTGCCGGCTGCTCTGCCACCTTAACCAACCGCGAAGCCGATTGGGCCCAGTTGACTCTTCCTTCCGGTGAAATTCGTCGGGTCTCGGCCAAATGTCGCGCTTCGATTGGTGCGATGTCGAATGCCGACCATAGGAATATCTCGCTCGGGAAAGCCGGAAGAAAACGCTGGATGGGTCGGAAACCCCACCAACGCGGTGTGGCACAAAACCCCGTGAACCACCCAATGGGGGGGGGAGAAGGCCGTACCTCGGGGGGGCGTCAT
>CAZFDX010000439.1:0-1626 GCA_964518325.1 uncultured Alcaligenaceae bacterium
CCCCCAACATGAGCAAACCCGCAAGGGGATCGGCCGGCCCTTTTTGTTGAATCACTATGATTCCCGAAATCAACATGATTAAACCCCCCGTCAAGGCAAAGGCGCTCATCGAACTGCAAATGAAACTGGTCAGTATCGGTATTCGGGTGGTGGGATCGTTAAATGCTAAACATTTTTTCCGACCAAATGCGAGAAAGAAACTGGCAATCGCGGTCAAACTCGCACTTCCAATCGCGATTGCTAATTGCCCTGAATCGACTTGGGCTGCTTTATCAATTCCCTCTTCGGTCCCTTTCACAACGAGGAAAAGAATGCTCAATGATTGACCTAATAGGTACAGCAAGGCAGCAGTGAGAATCATCCCAAGACCAGAGCGAACAATCTGCAACATTTGGGGTGTATGGGGTGAACCATCTTGATCCTCATTCGCAAAGTTTCGGGGGGGATCGCTGTAAGAATCGTCTGAGTCGCGAACTAAGAAGGATCGAGTCAGGGCAAAACTTTCTCGTCTCGGCAACGGAGGAGGAATCGCAGGAACTTGAACGAGACTGAAGCATTCGGGGCAACGTCCTTCGGTCCCTGCGAGGTGATCTTCCACTTGGAATTGGGCGTTGCAATGTCTACAGGTAACAGAGATTGGCATAGAGACAGGTCCAGTTATCCTTTCGGGGTGGGGCGTTCCCAATTCGCATCATAAGGTAAGGAGAAAAGTAATTGCACCTGTTCGGCCCGATTCTTCGAGCCTGTGAGCAAGGTTTCAATAGCCTGTTTAATTTGCACTAACCGAGGATCATCGGGGACACCGCCACCCCGATCGATTCGATCGAGAATCGCGGCCACATCGAGTATTTTGCATCGTGCTTCGAGGAAATATTGTTCTAAAACCCTAATACCGGTGAGGGGGTTCATTTCGCTAGCTCCCTGTTTATCTACTACCTTTATTGTAGTGAGTTGGATCAGAAACGAGGGAAAGGATTAACGACGTTTGAGAGCATCATTAATAGTTCGTTCAAGATCGGCCAATTCCCGATCGCTGGCCCCCCCTTCCCAGAGGGTGTTTCCCTTTCGGTCGAGAAGAACGAGTCGTGGGATCGTATTCACGTTGAACATACGTTGCACGCCTCCCACACGCCCATCGGCTTCGAGATAGGTTTGAAACACGGCACCTTTATTTTTCCAAACACTTTCGACCTTTTTGACTCGATCTTTCCACGAATCTGCGGGTTCACAGGCGATACCAACCACTTCGAGATATTCGCCTCCATAATCCTTGGCGAGTCGATTCACCTTCGGGAAGGCCTTAGCACATGGGGCACACGTTGTACTCCAGAAGTGGAGCAAAATCAACTGACCCGATGCCTGATGATAGTTCCAGTCGTCGCCATAGAGATTGAGCAAAGAGAAATTCGGAACTTTCATACCAGGGGTGGTGCCGAGTGTCGGCGCTACAGGTCCCGTTTTGGAATGTTTGGCTGTATCGAGATCGGAGCCGACCGCCGTAGGGGCAGGGCGGGAAGGTTGATCGGGATTGGGAATACTGGCCACCGGAGGAATAAAGGCATAATTCTCACTGGCCACGTTTTGGGGACGCGGAATGAACGAGTCCGGCTGGGTGGGCTTGTTTGC
>CAZFDX010000440.1:0-20467 GCA_964518325.1 uncultured Alcaligenaceae bacterium
ACGAAAACGGTGGTTTCCGCAAAACGCCTGATTTGAGCACGGGCTTTAACTTGGCAGCGGGCTTTTGCCTTGGTCACGGGGGAGTTTTCGGGGTGCCGCCTCCCGACCTGCTTTTCTATCCCGATAAAAATAACGATGACCTGCACGATGGTGATCCGGAAGTTCTTCTGACTGGCTTTGGGATGGAAGATTCCCATAGCTATGCAAACTCATTGCAATGGGGACCCGACGGCTGGCTGTACGGGGCGCATGGCAGCACCGTGACCGCGAAAATCACCAACCCTGCGGACCCAAAATCCCCCCCCATTGAATTCCAACAAGGGGTTTGGCGTTATCATCCAATTTCCAAGCGATTCGAGCTATTTGCCGAGGGGGGGGGGAACACCTTTGGCCTCGACTTCGATCGTTATGGTCGTTGCATTGCCGGCACCAACTGGGGTGGCAAAGCCATGCTCCACCATGTGCAAGGGGCCTACTACATCAAAGGATTCTCCAAGCATGGACCCCTGCATAACCCGCATGCCTACGGCTATTTCGATCATGTCCCTTACGAAAATTTCAAAGGGGGGCACGTCACATGTGGCGGGGTTCTGTATGAAGCGAACCTTTATCCGGAAGAATATCGTGGGCAATATCTCGCGGGGAATCTTCTTTCTCATGCGATCTATTGGCACAAGATGACCCCTCAGGGTTCGAGTTTCACCGCCAAGCATGGGGGAGATTTACTCCTTGCCCATGATACTTGGTTTCGTCCCGTTGATACCCTCGTTGGTCCCGATGGCTGCCTTTATATTGCCGATTGGTACGACAAACGAGCGGCCCATCTCGATCCGATCGACAATTGGGACAAAACCAATGGGCGAATTTACCGCCTTGAGTATGGGAAATTATCGGCGGAAAAACCGGTCGATCTCAATCGTTTAAGTAGCGAAAAGCTCGTGAATTATCTGCAACATCCCAACAAATGGTGGCGTAACGAAGCCCGAAGAATTTTGGGAGAACGTCGAGAAAAATCGGTCGCGAACACACTCCGAAAATGGCTGCAAGAAGATAAGGACCTGTTCGCTTTAGAGGCCTTTTGGACCTTGAATCTATGCCACGCCTTGGAAGAGAAGGATTGGGTCACGGCATTCCATCATCCTTGTGAGCATGTGCGGGCTTGGGCGATCCGACTTCTAGGAGATGATTTCCGCCTTCCCGAAAGTTTCGTTCCTCATATCAAAACGATGCTTGCAAAAGAAAAATCGCTCACGGTCCTCTCGCAGGTTGCCTGTACTGCCAAGCGTTTGCCCGTTCAGCAAGCCGTTATCTTACTCGAAGCCATTTGGAAATCGACCGAGGCCCATACCGATCCTCAAATTCCACTGTTAACTTGGTGGGCCGTTGAAGCCCATGCACTGCATGGCCGAGAACAAATTCTCGAACTCTGGAAATCTCCTTTAGTCTGGAAATCGTCGTTGTTTGAAACCACCTTAATCTCACGAGTGGGACGGCGCTATGCCAGTGAAAATCAAAATGCCGACTGGAAAACCCTAGCGGAATTGGTGGCAGCAACTCCCCACGAAGCGGCCACCGTGCGCCTGTTACAAGGCATAAACGAGGCCCTGCAATCGACCCACCTCCGCAAAGTGCCCGAGCCTTTCCAAAAAACCTTAAAACAACTGCAATCGAAGAATCTGCCCATCGTCCGAGAATTAGCGGCCCGTATGGGTGACCCTGAAGCGATCGAGCAATTGCATCGCCTGACCCTGACTGCGACGGAATCTCCTGAAAAAATCAATGCCATCCGACTCCTGACCCAATTGGGCGATCCCCGAATGCTCCCTTTGTTACGCGAGCGCTTCCAACGCGGCACGAATAATTCGATCCGGCTGGCCGCTTTGGAAGGGCTGGGGCGTTTTGATGATCCCACTGTGGCAGACGATGTGTTGGAAATTTATGGTCAACTCTCGGGCAATCTCAGGAACATGGCCCGATCCTTCCTCCTGTCTCGGTCGCACTCGGCGGAAAAAATTCTGCTCGCGGTCGATCAGAAGAAGATTCCCAGTACGGAATTTTCGCTCGATCAACTGCGACCTTTGAAAGATTTTAAGAACGAGAAAATCGATCAACTCATCCGCAAGCATTGGGGGGAAATTGCACCCGCCACGGCCGGAGAAAAACAAGCCCGCATTTCGTGGCTGAATATCGCTTTAAGTAAAGGAGAGGGGAACCCGAAAGAAGGAAAAATTCTCTTCGAGAAAAATTGTGCCATTTGCCACATGCTTTTTGGTCAAGGAGCCAAAATTGGACCGGACTTGACCACGGCCGATCGGAAAAACCGAAACTATCTGCTGACACATATTGTGGACCCTTCGCTTTATATCCGACCCGAATATCTTGCCTCGAAAATCACGACCACAGATGGCCGAACGCTGGTTGGCCTAGTCAAGGAATCCTCGGGAGAAAACATCGAGATTGTGAACATCGTGGAGAATAAAGAGATTCGCACTTCCCTTGCGAAAAATCTCATCGATGAAATAGTTCCTTCCAAAATCTCGCTGATGCCCGAAAAGCTGTTGGATTCGCTAACCGATGATCAAGTGCGTCACCTTTTTGCTTATCTGCAACTTTCGGAACCGCAAGAAAAATCGCCCCCCCCCTCTGAAGGGAAACCTGCGGAGAAAAAACTACGGGTCTTGCTCATTTCTGGTTCTTTGGAGTATAAATCCGACGAGACCCTTGCGATTTTGCAAAAACACTTAGAAACGAACTACCCTGTTGAATGTTGGCGTGCTTTCCGAAAGTCGGACAACGAACTACCGGGTTTAGATCAACTCGAAAAATGTGATGTGGCTGTCTTTTTCACCCGTCGCCTCACGGTGGAAGGCGATGATTTAGAACTCATCAAAAAATATGCAGCCCGTGGGAAACCCATTGTCGGCATTCGCACTGCCAGCCATGGTTTCCAAAAGTGGTTAGAGATGGACAAAGAAGTTTTTGGAGGAAACTACAAAGGGCATTATAAAGAAGGCCCTTTGTGCGAAACTCAATTCACCAAAGAGGGAGAATCGCACCCCGTTCTTCAGGGAGTCAAACCCTTTAAGTCTTTCGGGAGTTTGTACAAAAACCCCGAAATCTCAAAAGATGTGACCATACTGATGAACGGGTCCAACGGAACCCAAACCGAACCGGTCACTTGGGTTCGCTTACACAACAAAGGCCGCGTCTTTTACACCTCGTTAGGGCATCAAAAAGATTTTGAGGAGAGCCAGTTTTTGAAATTGCTAACCAATGCCATTTTTTGGACCGCAGGTCGTGACATCCCCAAATAAAATTCAGCGAATCGCTGAACCGAATTCGATTTCTCGCAGTTCATCGATTTGATAAGGAACCCCAGCTTCTAGTTCACTCGGATGCGGCGCAGGGCGATCGAACCAAGTCCGAATATCCCAACGGAGCAGCACCATCGTACCCCACAAACCCCAAAGGTAGCCGAACAAAGGCAGCGCGATTCCCGTGAGAATGTGACAAGCCAAAGCCAAGGGATAAAATTTCATTTGGGCAACGATTCCCCCCATACGAAAGCAAATCATGGAACTCAAAAAACCACAAATCGCACCGAGCAGATAGATAAAACTCATACCCATCGGCTCGCTCAACAGGATGTAACGGCTCCCCATTTCGACGAGATGATAGCAAGCCCCCATCAACACACAAAACCAAATCGGTAAACCAATGATCCCGACAAATTCTAGGCCTGCACCCACTTGATCCGTGAAATGACGAACCTGAGCATAGCTAAGCGGGGGTGGCGCCTCCTCCATCTCGAAATAATCCAAGCGTGGATTGTAAGTCTCGAGTTCATTCGATTCCATGATGTCCACCCTCTCGGAGAAAGATTGTGTCTATTATAAACTAGTGAGCATCGCGAATAAACCTTTCAATTCCTTTCGATCTTTCGGATTTGCAATCCGCCATTACAGGCACCGTGAACCGATTGTGTCAAAATGCCCCCCCCCTCGCCCTCATCGAAAAAAATCGGGAGAGCCTTGTTGTCGGAATAGATCGATTCTACCCAAGCCTCCTTTTCACCAAACGGACTTTCCCCGATTTCAACATCCGACCTATATGCTTCCTGAAATGCCTTTCTCCCAATTTTCGGCGGATTCTCCGCGAAAGGTAGGCAACTCTTGGAGGTGCTGCCTATGATAATAGGGGGGATTTTTATGACGAAAGCTCTCATTGCCATACCCGTTTACAACGAAGCCCAGCATGCCCAAAATGTGCTCAGTGCCGTACAAAAATACGGCTCGGATGTTCTAGTGGTCGATGATGGTTCCACCGATGCTACACCCGCGATTGTTCATGCGATTCCTAACTTGCACTTGGTTCGTCATGAGAAAAATCGTGGTTACGGCGCTGCGCTCATCAGTGCTTTTCGTTATTTTCTGGAGCATGATTACGATGCTCTCGTAACGATGGACTGCGACGGGCAACACGAACCCAAACGGATTCCTTTACTCCTCGAAGCCATCGATCAAGCCGATATTGTTTCTGCCAGTCGTTACCTGCGAGACTTCCAACAGAATACGCTCACACCGGAAGATCGTCGCTATGTCAACATGGTAATTACTCAAGAATTGAATCAGCGTTTTGGTCTGAATCTCACCGATAGTTTTTGTGGATTCAAGGCCTATCGACGGAGCTTGATCGAGAAGCTGAACATAACCGAAACGGGTTGGGGAATGCCACTGCAATTGTGGGTGCAAGCAGCCCGTTTAGGTGCCAAGATTATTGAAATTGGTGTGCCGCGATTGTATCTCGATCCCAATCGGGCCTTTGGTGGCGTCTTGAACGATACCCAAACCCGATTGGCCTACTACCGAAAAGTGATCGCCGATGCGGTCTCGGTCTCGGTGGCCTCGCCGTTAGCGGACTTTCAAGGATGCCCCGTGTGAGAAAATATCACGCCCCGACCTGTTCTGGGGAGATGTTATTTGATCCACTACCGTCACAAATTCCCGAAGAGACCCTGTGGAACCAGCAGACGCTTCGCCAAACTCTCGGGGAAACGATTCGCTATCAAGCTCGTTCGGAATTGCTGGCACAAAATGCAATCATTGGCCTCCGTTCCTTAGGGAATCCGCAAGGAATCTGGCTGGTAGGGGGGCATCAACCCGAAATTTTTCATCCAGGGGTTTGGCTCAAAAATTTCTACTTGGCTGGGATGGCAAAACGCTTGGGCGGCCTCGCAGTGAATCTGGTGGTCGATACCGATACCGTGAAACAACCTAGTCTCAAAATTCCTTTTCGGGGGGATTCGCCCAAGTGGACGCAAATCGCCGAACTCCCCCTCGGAGTTTCTGAAACCGAATCAATTTGGGCTAAAGTCCCTCTTCCTCATCGACAGGAGATCGAAAAATGGCTCGAACGAGCCGAACCCTTGTGGGGCGACTGGTCTTGGTCTCCGATTATGGTCGATCTCTGGGCACAAAAACCTTGGTTAGAAATGTATGATCTTTCCCAGAATAACTTGGGCATTTTCCATGTGCAATTGAGACGTTATTTTGAGAAGGAATGGGGCATAGAAACGATTGAGTTCCCCGTCAGCCAACTTTCGCAAACCCCGAGCTTTCGGAAATTTGCCCAAGGGATTCTTGATGAACTTCCCCGATTTGTGACCATCTATAACCAAGCTATTTTGCACTACCGAGAAAGACGAAAACTACGGAGTCGAACCCATCCTGCCACGCTTTTGATAACGAAAGACGACCAATTGGAAACCCCGTTTTGGCAAGGGACACTTCAAGCTCCTTACCGGAGTCGCTGGTTCGCCAAACCAAGTGATCCTTTGCCCGAAGTGTTATACCCTCGGGCTTTCACGTTGACCCTATTCGTGCGATTGTACTTAGCCGATTTATTTTTGCACGGTCTCGGTGGCGGCTTGTACGACGAAGTGACCGATGAAATCATTTCCGAATTTTACCGAATCCCCCCCCCTCGCTATGCCGTGGCCACGGGAACTTTACGTTTACCTTGGGAACCTTTCCCCCGTCCTGCCAGAAGTCGGGCACAGCTCTTGGCCGATTTACGCAAGCTCGATTGGAACCCTGAAGAATGGACGCAATCATCGCTAAGTCAGGAGAAATGGCTTCTGCGAGAAAAAGCCCAAAAAGGTTCTTCGGACCTCAAAACCATTGCCCGAAAAATTCGCCGGTTAAACGCAGAATTATCGCTCGATTTGCAAGCATTACGGCAGCAGAAACTCGGGGAATTAGCCGAGTACGAGCAATGGTCCTGCGCCAATCAGATTCTTCAAAATCGCGAGTATGGCTGGTTACTCCACCCGCGAGATTGTCTGCAAGCCTTTTGTGAAAAAGCCTTTCAACAGGGTATGTGTACCGGCTGAAACTTCTCAAACTTCCTAAAAGAGAATGTGTGCCGGCTGAAACTTCTCAACACGGTATGTGTACTGGCAGAGTAGTTGAGACTTGTTGGATTCAAATAGAATTAGAGTTGTGACCCGTCACGAAAGGGGGTATCATAAACCTCATGATTCTAGGAAGGAGCACTCGATGTCACAAAAAGTTGTAATCATTGCCGATCCGGGAATCGATACTGCCTACGCCATTACCGCTGCCTTACTTTCCCCAGAAATCGAAGTATTGGCCATCATCGCGACTGCGGGTAATATCCCTGCAGAACAGGCGACCAAAAACGTTCATCTTTTGATTAATGTGATTGATCCGCCTCGTTGGCCTCGGCTCGGCTCGGCACTTCCAATCGAATACCCCATTGATGGCACCAAATTACATGGCCCAACCGGTTTGGGTTCCGTAGACATCGAAGGGGCAATTCCCCACAAAACCACACCGGGAGATAAGCTGCTCTCCGAGTTGGTGCGTGCTCATCCGAATCAAATCACCGTGATTGTATTGGGGCCTGCGACCACTCTGGCTCGGGCCATCGATCGGGATGCCGATATTCCTTATTTGCTTCAGAAAGTCATTTTTGTAGGGGGTTCTTGGCGGGAACCGGGCAATGCCTCGGCGGTTGCAGAATTCCATTTTTTCTGCGATCCGATGTCTGCCAAAAGAGTCCTTCATGCAGGTCTGAATTTGAGTTTGATCCCCCTCGACGTCTCTCGGAAATTAGTCTTATCTCCAAACGATTTATTAAATCTTCCAGGCCCTGACGATTCGATTTGTGGTCTGTTGCGACGAATGGTCCCCTATGGTATTCGTGCGAGTTCCCATCTTTATGGCATCGAAGGATTTCACTTGAAAGATGTCTTGGGAATCGCAGCGCTGTGTTCACCCGGTGCCCTCACAACCGAGCATGTTTTTGTGGATGTGGAGCTGAATGGGGAATTGACTCGGGGCATGTCGGTTGTCGATACTCGCCCAAGCCCTGCTAAGAAACCCAATGTCGAACTCGCTACCAGTTTGGATGTGGTCGAAGTCCGGCAATGGCTTCATGGATTGTTGGGAAGATCGAAACGTTTTTGAGTCACGATTCGGATCGATTCCATTTGGGAAGACCATTCAGGTAAGGCCATCTGGGTAAACCGTTCTGAGAGAATTAGTTAGGGAACGCTACTAGAAAATTGCACCATTCTTCCCTAGGGCACTTTCGTATAGCACAAATCAGAAACCACAAAGGCCAACCTACCCCCCCCCTCGACTCCAGAACGTCACACGATGTAACAACCCTGAAAGAATACACTGGACGCCATCAATAAGCATTCACTATACCCCTTAATACTTAAAAGTTAATCCCACCTTGTTTCCGTTTTCTAACTCCTCTCATTCAGGGGTCCTTTTATGAGGTTGATTTACTTCCTTGCTCTTCTGATGATGCTAACGGGCTGGGTTCGCCTTGAGGCGCAAACCCCTCGCGAGAAAAAAATCCTCAACGATCGAGAGAAGGTCGAGAAAGAAGGCTTTTGGATTTACAACGATCTCACCAAAGGCTTTAAGCTCGCTCAGGAACAAAATAAGCCGGTGATTGTAGTGCTACGCTGTGTTCCCTGCGAAGAGTGTGTCAAACTCGATGATGAAATACTTGATGAGGACAAACGTCTACGCCCACTGTTGGAAAAATTCATTCGGGTGCGCGTGATCTCGACCAATGGTCTCGACCTGAAAAAATTCCAGTTCGACTACGACCAATCTTTTGCCATCTTTTTTTTCCATCACGACGGAACGATCTTAGGCCGATACGGAACACGCTCGCACCGAACCGAGTGGAAGAATGATGTATCGATCGAAGGATTAGCACAGGCCTTGGAGAAAGCATGGTCCTGGCACGTTGACTTTGGCAAGGTCAAGGATTCCCTCCAAGCGAAGACGGGAGGCGCCCCGTTATACCCGACGCCGGAGCAATTCCCTGCACTGAAGGACAAATACACCGCTCGGATCACTTTTGAAAAAGATGTGGTCCGGTCTTGCATTCATTGCCATCAAATTGGTGATGCCCTCCGAGACGAGGCCCATAAAAAGGGTCCCCTCCCCGCCGAGATTCTTTTTCCTTACCCTCACCCCAAAACAATTGGCTTGATAATCGACCCCAATACTTGTGGGACCCTCACCGAAATCGTGAAAAATAGTGTCGCGGAAAAAGCCGGTTTCCTGAAAGGGGACGAACTGATGAGCCTCAATGGGCAACCGATTCTTTCGATCGCCGATGTGCAATGGGTGTTGCAGCAGACCCCTTCGGAAGGGGGAATCGTGCAGGCCGAGATTTTACGGGGTAAAGAGAAAAAGAACCTGACCTTGAAACTGGAGAAAGGCTGGCGCTCCCTTGAAGATATTTCTTGGCGGGCCTCTTCGTGGGGCTTACGACGAATGGCCACCGGAGGGATGAAACTCGAACCACCTTCTGAAGAGGATCGAAAATCGACCCAAATCAAAGAAGGTGAAATGCTCCTGTATGCTCGGCATGTCGGGGAATATGGGCCACATACTGCCGCGAAAAATGCCGGCTTCCGCAAGGGAGATTTTATCGTGGCAGTCGATGGGAAAAAGGATTTACTCCGAGAGACCGATTTCTTTCAATACGTTCTGACACAGAAAAAAATTGGCGATACCCTCAACGTCACAATCCTTCGAGATGGTAAACGGCTCGATCTCAAATTACCCGTTCAACCCTAACTCAGGATAAGGATGAAAGGAAAATCCCCACAAGGAAAGAGTCTCTCACTCTTGTAAGGGCTATTCTTCTAGAAACTATTTCGCTTTCATTGCCCTACCCTTTTCCCCTCTACCCTTCGAGTCGAGAAAGACCGTTGAAGAGTATTCCTCTATTCTCGTTCGGTTTAGGTAGGGAATTATTTTGAAAGGTGAGGTTCATCGAGCGTTGAAGAATATTCCTCTATTCTCGTTCGGTCAAGGCATGTTAGAATAAAATCAGTTGGTATTAACAATGACAGGGATGACTTTGTGTTTGGTACGATAATCAGCCGGATGATTTTCCTTGAATTGGTCAAGGTTTTTTTGCTGACCTTGGTAGCGTTGACCGGTCTTTTTCTTATCGCTGGTTTGATTCAAGAGGCGAGCCAAAAAGGTCTGTCGGCTCTGCAAATCATCATGGCAATCCCGCTGATTGTCCCGAACACCCTGCCCTACACCATACCCGCTACCACACTTTTTGCCACCTGTGTGGTTTATGGACGAATGGCCGCCGATAACGAGGTTCTGGTTCTCAAAGCGGCCGGTGTCAACACCTTGAATTTGCTGAAGCCCGCAATTCTCTTGGGGATTCTGACTACTGCCTTAACCGGATTTTTGTATTACGACATTATCCCACGTTCGCAACAGCTCCTTCGAGAGCAGTTCTTGAAAGATGCTGAAAATGTGCTGTACTCGATCCTGAAACGCGATGGTTCCCTGAGAAATGGCCAACTCGATTATGTCATCTTTGTGCGTGAAGTTCAGGGGGCCACAGGGCGTGAAGTTCTTAAGGATGTGATCTTCAAGAAACGAGTCAAAAAAGATGGTCGCACCGACGGATACGAAACGATTGCCCGTGCCCAAGAAGCCCGTCTGAAAGTCTTCTTCCAAGAATCGTCAGGATTAGGGCCACAAAATTTCATCAAAATCTCGATGATTCGGAGTGTCGCCATCCAAAGCAATGGCGAATCGAATAGCGATATTTCCGATGTCGATTTCACGGTCCCCTTACCCGAAACGATCTTTGGACGAGAAAATCGGGATCGCCCCAGTTCGTTAACGTGGGAAGAACTTGGCACTCGTCGGGCCGAGGTCCTTGTGGAAATCGAAAATGCACAAAGAAACGTGAGCCAAGTCGAGGCCGATTATTCCAAACTTCCCCCCGGCCCTAGCCCCGAACGAGAATTACTAGAGAAAGACCTCAACGGTAAACGCTATCAAGTCGTCCATTGGACACGTCTACTCAAACAGATCGACACGGAAAAACAAATCCGACCCGCCCTCGCAGTGGGGTGTTTGTGCTTTGTATTGATTGGCTGTCCGGTCGGGATTTGGGCGTCGAAGTCGGATTATCTGAGTGTGTTCATCCTGTGTTTTTTACCCACCATGTTCGCCTATTACCCGATCCTTCTTGCTGGCATTAAAATGGCCAAAGATGGAAAGATTATCCCAGAAATTGCCTGTTGGGCAGCAGATGTGGGCCTATTCCTCGGGGCCTTAATCTTGATCTGGCGCCTCATGAGACGATAATTCCAACCCCGCGAACCGTTGCCCATCCTATCACCAATCAAGAGACGATAATTCTCCAAACCGATGCCGATCCCTCGTTGCCAAGCCATTGCCATATTGTTCGTCGTTGATCTATTATTAATCAGATTAACCTCTCTCATGTTGGTTATCGTCGATCGATTACCAATCAGAAAGACCTATCGATGAATCGCTTTCGAGGTTGGAGTCGTGGTGATAATGCCGGATGATGGTATTTTCCGCTGACGATCTGGCTTTCATGACAAGCCCACCATCTTGAGACCCCTGCTAGCCACGCTCCAAGGTGACTCAAAATGGACTCGACAAGATGCGATGTTCACCCTTTGTGATTTTTTTGGAACCGTGTGTGGAGGCTCTCCATATCGAGCACCAATTCTCCGCCCGTATTCTGATGTTGCGAGGCCCAATTGGCCAGCAAATTCAAACACGCATGATCCACCGTTTCCAGATGGTCAATATGTACATGAACCTTCGCGTTGGCAGGGAGTTGTTCTAAAACCTGTGCTAATTTTGGAAGACTCAAAAAGGTGGCCGCCCCAAACAATTCCAAATGAACGACGTTGTCCGGCTTGGTTGTTTTGATGATTACCAATTGAGAAAAGCGGAGTAATAAGCGGATCGCCGAGAGAGCAATCCCAATCAAAACCCCCATCAGAAGGTCCCAAAAAACCACACCGAGAAGAGTAATAACGGCAATAAGAAACTCGGCACGGCTTTCCCCCCACAAGGATCGAAAGCCCTTGATTTCGAGCAATTTGAAACCGGTGTAAACAAGAACCGCCGCGAGAACCGAGGTCGGGATTTCTCCCAACCATTGGTTCAATAACAAAACCGCAAGAAGTAACCACACCCCATGAAGGATGGCAGAAAGGCGCGAGGTTGCCCCCGCATTCACATTGGCTGAGGATCGGACGATCACTCCGGTCATGGGCAACGCTCCGAGGATACCACACACCGTGTTCCCCACCCCTTGCGCAAAAAGTTCGCGATTGTATTGCGTTCTCGGTCCCGAATGCATTCGATCGGTTGCCGTGGCACAAAGCAAGCTCTCGGCACTGGCAATTGCGGCAAAGCTCAGTGCGGAAATCCATGTCGAACTTTTTTGAACCAACTCCCAAAACGAAGGCCAAGTAATCCAAGTAATTTTTTCCACGAGGTTGGAACTGATTTCGATTTTTTTCAGGTTTGGCTCGATCAATCCAGATAGAACGGTTCCCAACAACACGGCCACCAATGCGCTCGGAATGAGCTGCCACTTTCGGGGAGTAATCATGGGCCAAAGAATAAGAATCAAGATTGTGACGCCCCCCACTAGGGCAGCATAACCATGATGAGGCGAAACGGGATCGTAATCCTGAATAGCTTTGTTTAAGGAACTAGGAATCGAGAGGATATTGTTCAACACTGAAGGGGCCGGTTCATCATCGATGAGAACAAAAATCTGCTTCGCCATTATCACCACACCAATCCCCGCGAGCATGCCTAAAATCACCGCAGGGGAAACCGCGCGGAACCAATGGCCCAACCGTAGGCCTGCCATCACAATCTGAATGAGACCTGCCAAAAAAACCACCACCCCCAAGGATGCCAAGACTGAAAGAGTCGTTTGCCCACTTTCTTGGGCCTCTTTCGCATGCAACACATAGTTCGTGACCAGAACGATCAGCCCCGCTGCGGGTCCACTGACTTGTAAAGGTGAGCCTGCTAAAAACCCCACTACGATCCCCCCCACGATTCCCGTGATAATTCCCGTTTCAGGGGGCAGACCACACGCAGTGGCAATGGCAATACACAAAGGCAAAGCAACTAAAAACACAACCAACGAGGCGAGAATATCACGCGAAAGGGAAAAAGGAACCGGTCCACGAACAGGACCGGTTGGAGCAGATGCCATAGGACCGAACCCTAATTTTGCTTTCAAGTCTATTGGTTCTGAAGTTATTCTAGATGACCCAGCGATCCCGAGGAAGTTTCTGAATCGAATTCAGTAACCTCCCCAGCGAAGTCACCACATTTTGTAAACACTTCCTAACATCTTTCTAAATTGAGAACAATATCAGAACGAAAACTGCGATGAGAACTTTGAGGGGTCTGTCGCGGTGCATAGTTTTTTTCGAGTGAGGATCGAAAAAAAACAGGGATCGATTTGAAGCGGAAGCCACCACGCGCCCCCAGAATTTCACGCGATTTCAGACGTTCGCACCCAGAATTTCACGCGATTTCGGCCGCGTTCCTGCCAGATTCAAGCTGTGAAAATTTGCTGTTAGATCGTAAGGGTACCTTGTCGAAGCTCCCCGAGTTCGTTCGCTTGCCAATAGTGAAGATCATCGAGGCATAAGGCCGTCAACCAGCCTTCCCCGTATGCCCAAGTATCGATGCAAATCGCTTGCTTGAGAACCAAAGGGACCCCATTACGTTTGTCGCTATGACCACATACCATCACCTTGCCGGAACAATGTCCCCGATGCCGACTAGGTTTCAGAAACTCCCAATGCAACCATTCAGAAATTTGATCTTCCAATTCTAAATCCGGATTGAGATTGGCATGAACGAAAATGAAGTTCCCCTGTGAGAAATAATCCACACACTCGTTCCGCAGAAAATTCCAATGCGCTACAGGGATATCTTTGATGGTGATTTCTTCCGAAGGTTGTTTTGCATACGATTCCAAGGCGGCATCGCCCCCACATTGCAACCAAAACTGCAAGGCCTGATAGCTCGATCGGGCTGCCAACATCATCATTTCATGATTCCCCCGTAGCGGGATCAATTCGCATTTCGTTCTTAAATCGATCAGACGATTCAGAACCCCTGCCGAGTCAGGCCCCCGATCAATGTAATCTCCCAAGGTGATCAATCGATCTTGGGGTTTTAGCTGCAATTCGGAAAGTAAGCGATCGAGGGCGCTCCGACAGCCGTGAATATCACCAATGGCGAATGTTCTCATGAAACTATGACCTAGAGTTGAATTCCGCAAAACTTAGCGTTGGATTTTTGTACGGAGAACCAGAAACAAATTCTTTGAGAAAGGGACGATTTTTGAATGATGAATTTTGAATTCTGGGAATTAGTCGACCCAAAGGGGAAACTTTTAACTCACCTACAATCGGGTTATTCCCCTGAGGTTGAACCGACGAGGAGTTCATTTTTCGCGGGCATCTCGGCAGGGAGAGTTTTGCTCGAAGGGGTTTTCCGAACCACAATACGATTCTCAATTCGCAGACCTGTACAAACCAGCCGTGCCGTTTCTTGGGCGATTTGTTTGTAGAAGTATTTAGGGGTCGAACCAAACAACAACACCCGACCCGGTAAAATTTCAACGCGCAATTGTTGAATGTGCCGATCGGTATGGTTGCGAATCGATTTCTCGATTCTTTCTCCGAGTGTTCCCATTGTTAAATTCCTCCTACTAATCCATACACTCAACACTCCTTTCGTAGGACAGAGATTTATTATAAAACTATCAACAGATACAAACACCCATAATTTTCCAGAAAGAATAAATCCGTCAATCGTTATGATCATTATAACCCATAGAGTTTTACTTATCTTGTTGCTCGTTTTGAGTTTCGGACTCAATCGAGTAGAAGCAGGCATTTACCACCCCGAGGAGCGTTTAGAATTCGATTTCGATGCCCAAGGGTTCGCAAAACCGATCCAATACCCCAATGGCTTTGCTTCGATGTTGCTGGAACTTCGTGATTTGGATCGGGCCGATTACTCCGGCCTTGCTCGGAAAAAGCGACTCAATCGGGTTGAAGAACTGCTGCAAATCTCGAAACGAACCCCCGAACAAAATGCCATCCTGATTGGGGATATGATTCGATTAGGACGAACCTCCGAGTTGACCCGTTTAATCAGCTCCCAGCAGAACGATTTTGTGGGGATGGCCTACTCGATCCATCGCGACGCACAACAAGGGCAATGGCAACGGGCTTTTGAACAACAAAAGGAACTCATCCGCAATTTTCCAAAAACCTTGTTTCGATACACTCCCGAAGAATTGGCATGGCTGAAACGATTTGAAGAACAATATCATCTCCCCTTTTTGTTTAGTCGTTCGAGACAGCCCAAATCGACGGGCTTGGAAGCGACTGAGGATGTGGATCCCATTTTTCCGTATGTGAAACCCCCGAAAAGCAATACCGAACCCGTTCGATTCGTTGGGGAATCGGGCCAATATGAAGCGGGTCGGATCGCGGACCACGAGAAAGCCAAACTCCCCCCCGATGCCCTTGCCATCGTCCAGCAATTATTGATTTGGTACCCCAAGGATGATCGTCTCTTGTGGCTTTTAGGCGAGCTTTACAATGCAAATGGTGAACCCGAAATTGCCTTTGAGATTTTTGACCGCCTCACCAATGCTTCGGGCTACACCCCGCCTTTACTGCGAGAACATCGTTCCATATTGGCACGATACCTCGACGAAAAAGACCAACAACAGAAGGCGGCACAAGCCCAAGAAGAACAACGTAAAGCCGAAGAAAAAGCCCAGAAGGAGCGTGAACTTCAACGTCAAAAAGTCAACGAATGGACCTACATCGCGATTGCCGTGGGATTAACGCTCATTCTGCTGTATTTTCAGGGGAAAGAGATTCTCCGCCGCGTTTTCCGTATCCGGCGAAAGAAACCTTCTTAATTCATCCGCAACCGGAACCTAAATCATGATTCATTGGCCCCTGCTCGGAAAAAAAAATTTCCGATTGGTATTGTTACTGGGGCCACCGCCTCACCGATGCTAACCTCGCTCCCCCGCTCTGGCACATACGCTCTCACGATTCCTCACAACCACACACAAGGCTCCCGATCAATCGTTCATGCCATGCCGATCACAAAATCTCGTTCGGAATCTTTGAAGTGGGTCAAACTTTGACCAACCTGAATCGTTTAATTTTGTAACGGTCGAGTAATTTCGGATTTAGTGTTTGACTCATTCGACCAATTTTATTAAGATTCGATTTAGGTAGTTTCCTCTCTCCCGGGACTTAAAGTCCGACTGTGGGGGTACATGATGTCGTTAGGGTATTTACGAACGCTTTCGACTAGTTTGATCCTGTTGGTCTATTTTGTGTCGCCTGTGACACTTTTTGGCCAAGAAGATTTGAAAGCGAAGGCCATAGCACTTGAGAAATCCCAAGACTGGGATTCGGCCCTTCAAATTTGGTTAAAACTGCGTGAGAACGATCGTCTCGACCCCGCCATTCATCATGGGGTCCAACGCTGTTTGAAAAAGGTCATCCAAGCCAAACGATACCAAGACCCCGAATTCCTCTCGAAACTCCAAACCTTAAAGCCCGAACAACTTTATGCCTTCTACGGCGAAGTCCTTCAAAAAGTTCAATCGGTATATGTCGATCCCGATCGGGTTAGCCCCAAAGAACTCTTTCGGATGGGACTGGCCGAATACCTTTATTCGCTGAACGATGCTCAGTTCATCAAACGGTACGCCGCCGATTTGGATCGCTCGAAGATTCAAAAATTGCGGATGGACCTGACTGACTTTTTCGCCACCAAAGAGCCTTCGTCCAACCGCGAGGTGGTCATGTTTGTGATGGACATTGTTCGAGCTTCCCGATATGCCGGTCTTAAAAACCCCAGCGTGATTGTGAACGAATTTATTTGTGGGGCCTGCAATAGCCTCGATGAATACTCGGTCTGGATTTCGGGGGAAGAATTCAATCGCGAAACTCCTTCAACCGGTAACAGCACGGTAACCGGCACGGTTCTCGAAGGGGGGATCGCACACATCAAAATTACTCTGTTCACCCCCAATACCCCACAGGAGTTCGATGAGACTCTCAAAACCCTGATGGGTATGGGAATGGGCGAGGGGGCCATCAAAGCGATTGTACTCGATCTGAGAGGGAACTCAGGCGGTTCACTCGATGCGGCCATTAAACTTGCCGAACGATTCCTCTCTGGCGGAGTGATTATGTCGGCGAATAGCCCGATCGCTCTATTCAATAAGGTTTACACCGCTCCGGTGGGTCCTGCTGCGATCGACCTTCCGATGGTGGTCCTAGTCGATGCAGAAACGGCCAGCGCTGCAGAGGTCTTGGCCACGGCCATTCATGACCGCGACCGAGGTAAGGTGGTGGGTGTTGCCACCTTTGGGAAAGGGACCGCTCAAATGCTCGTGAAAATGACCACTGCGGAAGAAAAAGAGGATGGGAAGATCAAGCCACGGGGCGCAATGCGGATCACCTATGCTCGGCTGTTCGGCCCCAGTGGGAAACCCATCGCTGCCGGTGTGACCCCAGATTTCATTGTCAACGATAAGCAACGCCAACTCGAAACCGCCATCAACGAAGTTCGGCAACTTTCACCCTCTATGGGATTACCTCTCATGATGAGATAACCATCTCTCCCACCAACCAGCCCAATTTCTGAAGCACCCAAGGGGCCTTCTGAATCGCACATCTTTACGAGCGGAAACTGGCTTGAAAATCTCTGGGCGTCTCACGATGCAAAGCAAAATCCTTAGGATCGAAAAGCGAAGGCCGATCAAGCACGAGATCGCAGACCAGCCGCCCTGTCGCGGGGGATAGTTGGATGCCAGCCCGAAAGTGCCCCCCTGCAAAAATCAGATTTTGATACGGTCCCACTTTGCCGATGAACGGAAGGCCATCAGGAGAACCAGGGCGCAAGCCTGCCCAAGTTTTTATCACCGCACAGCTCCGCAATTCGGGGACCAACCCCTCTGCGAATTCGCTGAGTGATTCGATGGCCATTTGAGTATTTTCTTTTTGAAAACCTGCCTCCGGTTCTTCGGTGCTTCCTGCTAAAATTTCGCCACTCGCACGGGGGACCAAATAACATTTATCAACAATCAGAATTTCCTTTAAGCCAACGGATTGGGCAGCAAATTGAACGATTTGCCCACGCACGGGATGGATGTTCAGTTTCACCCCAAATTGTTGAAGAAACGGCTCACTCCATCCCCCCGCCGCTAGGACAAAATTTTGCCACCCGATTTGCTTGCCATCGGTCCAGTCCACCCCAGTCACGCGGTTCCCCGAAACTTGAAAACCACAAACAGCCGCATTTGTTTCGATGGTGACTCCATGTTGTGTGCAGCTTTGTTGAAGAGCTTTCAGATATCTTGGGTTCCGAATTTGTGCCATTTGAGGGAAATAAACCCCCCTTCGCTGGGCCGGAAATTTTATCTTCGGATGGTCATGGATTTCTTGAAATGCGATCTTTTCTGCTTGCCACAGGGAAACGACCGGATCGGGAGAGTCGATAAATTCGATCCCTCCGCAAACATGATAGTCGCAACTGAGACCCGTATGATTTTCTAATTCCTTCACAAGGTGGGGAAACTGCTCGGCACTCCAAGCCCGAAATCGATCAAAGGGGTTCCTCGCCTGCTCAAAGTTGCCCGGAGGAATAATTCCGGCACCGGCCCAAGAGGATTCTTTGCCCACTTCGCCCCGTTCAAGCAAATGGACGTGCAGCCCTTCTTTGGCAAGCATCCAAGCCGAGATTAGGCCAATCACACCTCCCCCAATCAGCACAACATCGGGTTGTTTGGCCATCGATAGAATTATTCCTTTTTGGGATTGGGGGAAACAGAACCGGCGGTCAGTACCGAAGACACCAGCGAAGCGACCGAGGGTTTGGCTTGCGGGGAATACTCATCCAGAACTTTGGCGTCGAAGTTTCCGCTGTTATTGGCAATATACCAGCCCGCCCAAAACAGAAGCACGCCAAAGATCAGCACTGCCCAAGAGGGAACCGGTTCGTGGCCATCGTGTGGTTCGTTGTATTCTTGGTTCACCGGACGATGAATATCTTGAATCGAAACCTCATCGGTCTGATTCTCAAACGATGAGGTCTCATTAGGTGACTGTGGAGAAGTCATTCTTTGGCCTCGGGTAAGGGGGTTCGTTTTTTCAGGGCTTTTAGGTAAGCCACTAAATCGAGCGCATCTTGCTTGGGAATAATCTCAAATTCCCCTAATTGTTCTTTCCATGCCCCTTCAAAAGGAAGAGCGTTGGGAGAGGGTTGTTCCCCTTTAGGTTGTTTCTCGAAAAGAAAAGGGAACGCTGGCATGATCGACCCCGGCGCCATCATTCGCGGATTATAAAGATGGAGCAAATGCCAATTGGCATCGGGGTTACGGCTACCAATATCGGCCAAGTCCGGCCCCGTTCGGCTGGTTCCTAGCAGAATGGGACGATCCAGCAGGTAATCTCGCGGGACCGTCCGACGGGTTCCCCATCCCCGTTCAATATCCGCATTATTGCCAAACTTCTGCGATCGAATTTGTTGGCTATGGCAATAGATACATCCCAGACTCTGGTACACTTTTCGACCCCTTTGTTCCTCTTCGGTGAGGGGAATCGGATAAGCCAAGGAATCGGTTGGTTGTGCCAAGCTCAATTGTGCCTGTGGGAGAAAGACCAACCCCAACCAAGAAGAGGTGAAGGTCAATAAACAACCCACAAAAAGAAATACCCCCCGATCCATCTAAAACCTCATCAAATAGAAAAGGACGATCTCATTATACAAACTGGGGTTGCACTTGGGGACGGAGCAAAAATCGGAAAGAAGCCCCCCTCGGATAGTGGATCGTTCTACTCCATGACGTATGTATCTTCCCAAAAGGAATTTCTCTATCTTGATAGATAGAACCCTTAAAATTGGGTAATTTTCCCAAGAGCATAAATTACGCCTAGTTATAACCTTATCTCAGAAAGATTGGCAAATAGTGTACATACTAACATATGTCGGCTCTAGTCTTTTTGGTATGCTTCATCTACTATCTACCCATTGTTGAAGATGTGCCCGTTTTAAGGCCGAGTGTCTAGGGAAAGTGTGAAATGGCGGAAACGATTCAGACAGTATCTATTGCCCGTGAAACGCATGAACGGTACTTACGTTATGCCGTCTCGGTCATTACATCTCGTGCCCTGCCGGACGTTCGGGATGGCCTGAAACCAGTTCAACGCCGAATTTTGTATACCATGTTCAACGACCTTCGTCTTGCCTTTGAAGGTCGGCCCGCGAAATGTGCGCGAATTGTCGGGGATGTAATGGGGAAATACCACCCCCACGGCGACAGCGCGATTTACGATGCTTTGGTTCGGTTGGCTCAACCTTGGGTGATGCGGGTTCCGTTAGTTCATGGTCAAGGGAATTTCGGGTCGGTCGATGGCGATGCCCCCGCTGCCTATCGCTATACGGAAGCCAAACTCGCGGCCGCTTCCGATTCGCTACTCAAAGAACTCCGGCAAGATACCGTCGAAATGCGCCCCACCTATAACAATGAGACTCAAGAACCTGTCGTACTTCCTGCCGAGTTTCCCAATTTGCTTGTCAATGGCGCCTCGGGTATTGCTGTGGGTATGGCCACGAATATCCCCCCGCACAATCTGGGAGAGGTCATCAAAGCCTGCATCCATTTAATTGATGATCCCGAAGCCACGACGGCCGAATTAATGAACAGGGTCAAAGGACCCGACTTCCCCTTGGGCGGAAAAATTGTCACGGACCGAACCACCCTTCGGAAAATCTACGAAGAAGGGGAAGGAAGCATCAAAATTCAAGCCGAATGGAAAGTCGAGAACGATGACCCCAAAAAGCCACAAATCGTAATCGATTCAATCCCCTACGGAACCGACAAACAAAAGATCGAAAACGACATTGGCACCATCATCGAAAATAAACGCCTGCCCGGTTTAACCGGTCTGACCAACGAAACCAATCAAAAAGATGGCCTTCGGATCACGTTAGACATCAAAGCAGGGACCGATCCGGAATTG
>CAZFDX010000441.1:0-4391 GCA_964518325.1 uncultured Alcaligenaceae bacterium
GGGCCATTATTCTTTTGGATGAAAAGGGCAATCATTCCTTTTTGAGCATGGCCGGCGAGAAGATCGATTGGCCTGTGGAAGCAGGGGTGATTACTTCGACACCGAATAAGAAAAATCAAAACCACATCGTCTCGAAATGGCATTTCCGCGATGCTGATATCCACGTCGAATTTATGCTCCCTGAAAAAGGTCCCGGTAACAGCGGGGTTTACATTCATGGGAATTACGAAATTCAGATATTCAATTCGCATGGCAAAGAGAAAATCACCCAAGAAGATGCGGGGGCTTTATATGGCTTTGCTTCCCCGAGTGAAAATGTTTGTCGCAAGCCCGGTGAGTGGCAGGTGTTCGATATTCGTTATCGTGCCCCTCGACGCGATGCCAGCGGGAAGATCGTCGAAACGGGGAAAGTGACCGTTTGGTACAACGGCAAAAAAATTCACGACAACACCGAGTTTGGCGAACCGAAATCGACCTTTCACCCGTTCCGCTACGGAAATACCCCCTATCTCGACAAGATTCGCGATCAGCAAAAAAAGACCATGATAGGTCCGGTCTTCCTGCAAGATCATAGTAATCCGGTCAAGTTTCGGAATGTTTGGATTGTTCCTTTAGATGAACATGCCTTTGAATATAACCCTGATAAAAAGTGATGATCCTCTCGGTGGTTGGGGGGGGGGCATCATCCTTGCGGAATCGATGATGCTCGTTGTGGAATCGATGATGCTCGTTGTGGATTGAATCATAATCCTTATGGATGCGATGATGATCCTTGCGGATTCGTATTTCGCAAATCGATCGTGATAATCGGTAGGTTCAAATGTTGTTCGAGCAGGCATTCCACAGGGGTCGAATGAGAGAAGTTGGGAGGAAGTTGATCCCGAGGGGTGGATCGGTGTTTGATGATCCAATCGTACATTTTCTGGGTATCGTAAAAGACGACCGAATGATGAGGTTCACTGGGATTCGCCCATCGCCACGAGACCGGCGCAAAAAGCACACGGCGTAAAGGAACGCGGGTATCGGTTGTCGGGTCGCCCATGAGTTCACAGGGAACATCTAAAACACGCTGCCATTCATATGCCCACGACGGGTCGAGCAGATCGGCCGCTCTTAAGAAGGAAACCGCAAGGGCGGTGCAACCCGCACCGGTTCCCATGATAGGATCACCGGTGAGGACAAATCGTTCGTAAACACGCTGACGATGAAACTCTTCAAAAAAGGCCTGCATTTTTTTCGCAGCACCGGCGGGCAAAAGAAATCGCATCCGCGCTGCTTGGATTCCTAGCTCTGCCGATTCATCAATATCTCGGGCTACCTTCTCGGGGGATTCGAGTTTTCCGCGTGTACCTAAAGTTGTGATGGAAAAGCCAATTTGTTCCAACCAAAGCCGACGCACCGTTTCTCTCCGTTCGGCATCGGTGACCGAGGTGAGTAAATACCGAGAGGTGGGCTGATCCTCCTCTTTCCATTTTAATTCAATCGTCGCATGCCCCACTGTGTGAATCCCAAAGGTTCGCTGGAATTGTTCCTGAGAAATGAAATTGAAATATCCCTTGATTGAGACAGGAACTAAGCTCCACGTTAACGCGCTGGGACTCGAAAAATTCAGTCGATGGGTTGGCGCATGAAGGGTAATCGTCAAAACATCCGGTTCCGAGTCAATCGCGGTTGCTGCATAAAATGTTCTCGATTGGGTTACAGGTCGTAGCTCCGACGACATCGATCGGCAACCCACCGAGACGATCCCTTCCAGTACCAAGAGACTGAGCAAGCATTTCCGAATGATGGCTAACGTCAGATAGGTCGGTTTGGCCATAGATTTGCAATGCTTCATAGGTAGGATTAAAGGGAAAGGGTTTTGTATCGCTTACTTGATTGAATCACGACAATGTTAGAAACGGTTAAACCATTGGGTGACCTAAGCGCTCTCGTGACCAATTATGGAATCGCAACCCCAGTGTGTGTGCCCAATTCCACTAATTGGTAAAATCGCATTCTCTTGACTCGGGTTATGCAAACTCGGGTATTCAGATTTCTTTCCCCTTGGTAAAATAGATTAAAGTATTCCCTAGGAGGAGTCTCGATTGCTCAATGTGTTGAAATGGGGTTTTGGTTTGTTGTTGCTGATTAGTGCGGTGGGAATTCCCGCCCTGTATTGGCGAATGCATTACGATGAACATAAACGAGTTCGAGAAGTCACGGCTGGCCGATTTTACCGCAGTGGGCAAATGACCGAACAACGGCTGCGAGAATTTATTCGCCAACATGGCATCAAAACGGTCATCAACCTACAGGATGAAAACCCCGATCCTGCTTTGGCGAGAAATTTTTTCGGTGGTCCCAAAACGCCAGAAAGTCTTGTCTGTCAGCAAGAAGGTGCCAACTACATTTTGCTTTCTTGGGATGGGGATTTAGGTTTGATCCCCCGCGAAGAGGCCACCGCCGAGGTCCGCCCCAAAGTGATCGATCACTTTCTCGAAATCATCGATCGAGAAGAAAATTACCCCATATTGATCCATTGCCTAGCGGGGTTACATCGCACGGGGCGCCTTGTGGCTGTGTACCGAATGGAAAAGGAAAATTGGACCCTAGGTGAAGCGATCCAAGAATTGAAAGCGAATGGCTACGGGGACCGGAAATGTACCATAGCCGATGATTATCTGTACACTTTCTTTGCCCACTATAAACCGGGGCTTCGCAAAAAAACGACCCCTAAAAATTGATCTCGGAGTTTACGGACGAACATGACCATTCTCGACCGAATGTTATTTATCTCTTTCATTCGAGCTTATCTGATCGTTTTTTCCAGCCTGCTATCTTTGTATATCGTCCTCGATTTGTTTACCAATGTGGATGCCTTTTTCGAGAACAAGGAGAACCCTTCCATCCGCCGGCCGATCGTCGATATTATCTCCCACATTGGGAGCTATTACGGCTACCGCTTGTTTCAGTATTACGATCGCCTTTGTGAAGCGATCGCCCTGTTGGCTGCCATGTTCACCATTGCATGGATGCAACGGAGTAACGAATTGCTTCCTATGCTCTCTGCAGGGGTATCGACGCAACGGGTTTTACGCCCTGTGCTATTGGGTTCGGTGATAGCCATTGCCTTGGGGATTCTCAATCAAGAACTCATCATTCCACGCATTGCCTCGGAACTGATCGCCGACCGAGATGATTTTGAAGGCACACGCCGACTGTATGTGCAGGGAGCCTATGATACCTCGGGCGTCCAAATCGAAGGGGTCAGCGCCACCCGAAATAATCGTTCTGTGGAATTGCTCTTTGCCACCTTCCCCGAGGGGGGGGGGTATCGGCTGGCTCATATCACTGCTCGGCAAGCTGAGTATTTACCAAAGAGCGATCCCCGCTACCATGAACTGGCCCCCTCGGGGGGCGATCCCGAAGCGATCGGCGGTTGGTTATTAACCAATTCGACGCCGCCAGAACTGCCACCCAATACCGTCGACCCGATGCGATTGCGTCAACGCGATTATGGTGCTTACTTCCTTTGGGTGCGCGATGCCGATTTTGAAAATACCGTTCGTGGAACCAAGACACAGGCTTTCTTAAGCACTTCGACGATCTTTGAATTGTTAGATCGTTCGGAAGCCGGTCGGATGAATGCTTTGGCGGTCTCGTTTCATATGCGAATGGTTCGGCCGATTGTGGGTATGTTGTTGGTGATTATGGGGGTGGCGATTATCCTTCGGGATCAGACCCGTCACGTTCTGATTAGTGCCGGATTGTGTTTGGTTTTGTGTGCCCTTTTCTTTGCTGCCATTTATACCGGTCGCGCTTTAGGAACAGGCGACTACATCTCGCCGGCTATGGCCGCATGGTTCCCGATTTTGATTTTTGGACCGATTGCTTTGGTCCTTTGGGATGGCATGCACACTTAACCAGCTCCACTCCAGTTTGAAGAGGCATTCCAGTTTGAACAGGCGCTCCAGTTTGAAGAGGTATTTCCACTTTCACGAGCTATTTTGTGAGCTTGTCAAATCAAATCGAGTTTCGATCGCTTTTAACGTCATTCATTGATTCGTCCATTCGTTTGATCTTCAAGGGGTTCTTATTCCAGTCGTCTCTATTGGAATAGGTACGCCTTCGGTTCGTTCCAGCTACGAACAAGGGTAAAACAACAATGTAAAAACAACTGTCAAAATCAATCCAGAAGACTCGCTTCATCCCTGTTCAGAAAAGTGACAGAACGTCCCTTGGATTCCACATAGGATCGGTAGTATCGCAGGGCAAATCGTAGACCTACTCGGATTCGATCTCACCGGTGGTGTGGCTTTTCTCAAGCGGGTCTGAGCTGGATCGAATCCACCTGTGAACGAACATGATGCTACCGGTGTCAACTCCCTCACTCCAATTTATTCGGGAAT
>CAZFDX010000442.1:0-1527 GCA_964518325.1 uncultured Alcaligenaceae bacterium
AAGTGGAAGTCCCCATCGATTCGATTACCAACGGTGTTCATACTCAAACTTGGGTGGCTCCTGAAATCGGGGCCTTGTTCGATCGCTATCTGGGAAGTTCGTGGGAAGAAAAACCACACAGCCAAGAAGTTTGGAATCGCGTCGAAGCCATCCCCGATGCTGAGTTGTGGCGGACGCACGAGCGTTGCCGAGAACGATTGGTGGCGATGGCACGTCAACGCCTTGTGGCTCAATTAAAACAACGCGGCAGCCCCCCCAGTGAAATTGCCGCCGCTGAGGAAGTGCTGGACCCTGATGCCCTAACGATTGGGTTTGCTCGTCGATTTGCAACCTATAAACGTGGCACCCTGATCTTTCGCGATCTCGAACGCCTTTTGCATATTCTGAACCTGCCTAATCAACCGGTGCAATTTATTTTCTCGGGCAAAGCCCACCCCAAAGATCAAGGCGGTAAAGAACTGATTGCTCAAGTGGTTCAGTATGCCCGTCGGGCCGAGTTCCGTAGAAAAATCGTCTTCCTTGAAGATTACGATATGAATGTGGCCCGCCATCTCATCCAAGGGGTCGATGTTTGGATGAACAATCCCCGACGACCTCTGGAGGCTTCCGGTACAAGCGGAATGAAAGTCTGTGTGAACGGGGGCGTGAACCTGAGTATCTTGGATGGTTGGTGGGTCGAAGGGTATCTCGGGGATAATGGCTTTGCGATTGGTTCGGGTGAGGAATACTCCGATACCAATTATCAAGACAATATCGAAAGCCGATCGTTGTATGATCTGATTGAGCATGAAATTGTACCAGAATTTTACACTCGCGGTAGCGACGGGCTTCCTCGGCAGTGGATCCGTCGAATGAAAAAATCGATTTCCACAAACGTGCCGGTGTTTAACACGCATCGAATGGTCATGGAATATGCTCAAAAATGTTATCTCCCGTCGTATGCACGGTTTGAAACGCTCAGCAAGAACAACCTCTCGGCCGCGAAGGAACTCGCCACTTGGCGGCAACGGGTGAGCCAAAATTGGCATCAAATTCGGGTCGAAGATGTGACCTTACCTTCCAACACGCCGATGCGTGTGGGGGATGAATTTCCGGTCAAAGCCAAAATCTATCTTGGGGATTTGTCGGCTCTGGATGTGGAAGTGCAATTAGTGCATGGAAACCTCGATAGCTTTGGCGAAATTGCCAACCCCAAAACGGCGGTCCTCACACCAACGGGAAGCCTCCACGATGGCAGGATGAATGAATTTGGTGGGGTCATTCGTTGCGAATTGGCAGGGAATTATGGCTTTTCTGTTCGGGTGCTTCCCAAACACATGAATCTTCCCCACGTTTATGAACCGGGGCTTGTGACTTGGGGCTAATCCGCGAGCAATCTATTTTCGGCGAACGCGATTCAAGGGAATGAACGTAACTCGCTCCTTACCCAATCGATCGCGGGGAATCATCTTTCTGCTGTTTGCTCGTCTGCTCCCGATGAATAATCAAAAATCCTTCTTCGGATTTTCGCCCAAGCCGATCTCTTTG
>CAZFDX010000443.1:0-4324 GCA_964518325.1 uncultured Alcaligenaceae bacterium
GCCTATTCACCGCCGAAGGGGGACCCGGTTTACCCCAAGCCGTTGGAGCGCGACTCCACAGCGAGGGACCCGTGAACGGGGTTTTGGTTCCCCACATGGATTACCTACGGGGCAATATCACTTACGGTTGGGGATTCAAAGAATTGATCGAAAGGACCGATGCTTCGCTGTTCGTCGTGATTGGAACCTCGCACTATTCCTCGGCCTTATTTTCGGTCACCCGTCAGAATTTTCTCACTCCTTTTGGCGAAATCCCCACCGATCGTGCCTTTGTGGAGGCTCTCGAAAATGAATATGGACTGGGATTGACCGAAGACCTCATGGCCCATGCCCCTGAACATTCGATCGAATTAGAATTGGTGATTCTGCACCGGTTTTTTTCCTCCGTTCGACCATTTCGGATCGTTCCCATTCTGGTCGGAAGTTTTTGGAAAACGATTGAATCGGGTCAACACCCCCGCGAATTCCCCACCATCTCTCGCTTTGTGGATTCGCTCCGCAAGGTCATTCAAGAGCAAAACGAACCCGTAGGCCTAATCATCTCGGGAGATTTGGCCCATATCGGGCCTAAATTCGGGGCAGAGCAACCCGTTACCAATGCCGAATTACATGATTCGTACAATCAAGACCAATTATTGCTCCAATCTCTGCAACAAGGGAACAGCGACGAATACTTTTCCATCGTTCACAAAGAACAAGATGAACGCAACATTTGTGGCTACCCCCCCACCATGATTGCTTTGGAACTGCTCGGTCCCACACAGGGCCGTACACTGCACTACCAACAGTATGTGGCTCCCGATCGAAATGAATCGGTGAGTTTCAGCAGCGTCATTTTTGAAAGGGCCTAATCAACAAAGGGGTTTCCTCAAGAATAGATGGAATCAACAATCGGGTCCTTTTCAACCACATCGGCTCCTTCAACAAAGATGCGTCTTCAACCACATCGACTCCTTCAACAAAGATGCGTCTTCAACAAAGAGTCTGAAAGAGGTGTCGAGGTGACTGAGGGGGCCAAAAGGTCGGATTGTCAGCGGATCAGAGCCTCATCAAAGAGGGAAGGGATTGCGACCGCAACACACCGCCTGCAATCGTCCTAGCTCATATTGCTAAATTTGCGGATGACCCATTCCAAGGGGAACAAACTGACGAGGGTAGACCAAACCCACCATCTTTCCCACAGGAGAGTTTCCCGACGTTGATTGAAACTGACGGTTTTCGCTTTCAATTCCTTGCTCACCGTATGCAAATCTTCTTCCCGATAAAATTTTCCGCCCGATCCTTCCGCTAAAGCTCTTAAAGCGGGTTCGTTCATTGGGCCGGGAGCTTGTTCATGTTCGGGCGGTAACGAAACCCGATACTCCATTCGGGCGGGGTCGCGTGTGCTTTCGCCTTGAATGGTGAGAATAAATTCTCCTTGTTGATCGTTAGGCAGCGTGGCATAGTATTCACCTTCTGGCATGTCTGGCACGCGCTCGAAAACGATCTGGGTCAAAGTTTCGGTCATTGCTTTTCCGGGAATTTGTCGTTCCAGTTTGGCCAGCACCTTTTCTTTTTTCAAAGGTCGAAAATCGTTATCGTAAAGTCGAGCATAGACTTTGGTCGGTTTACCCAAAGAAGGTTCATCATTCCCCAAGGCCAAGGAACCGGACTTGTTAACCAAAGTTCGCGGCAAACCAATCGCATAAATCACTTGCCCCCAGAAGCGACCAAAATACTTTTCGGCCTCGTTGTAGCGCCAACGCCAAGTCTCATCGGTGGCCAGAAACATCGAAAGCCCCTTGCCGTAGTATTGCATGGCCATGAGGGGCATCGGTTTGCCATCAACTTGCGTTTTGGGGTGTTCCAATAAGGCCATGGCAGCCGGTTTGAGTTTCGTAACGGGGTAGTTCCAATACCAGCCGGGCAATTGATTCCAGATGCGTTCGTTTTCCTCCGAATCGTCGGCCATGCTGAGTATGGGGCTTCGTTTGCCATATTCTGTCCGACGTGGATGATATTCGTCGGGTCGTTTGGCATCATCGATCGGGAATTTTTGGGCGGCATACTCCACAGGTAAAATCTCACCGATGGGCGTATTGAGATAATCCGCCGGAGCATGTTGACGACCTGCAATCATGATAAAGCCCCCCCCCTCAGCGACAAAATCCCGCACCCATTCTTGTTGATCCTTAGTGAGGTAATTGGCATCCACATCACCCAAAATGAGCAGGTCAAAATTCATTAATTCTTTGCGATCTTTCGGAAACTCCGGAAGGAAAGGCGGCCCCGATTCCATGGCCTTTTTATCGCCATTGACCACAATGAACGAAGCCTCGACCCGTCGATCTCGCTGCAGAACCGTTTGCATAAACTTGAACTCGAAGCGGGGATTTCCTTCCACGAAAAGAACCTTGACCTTGCTCTTGACAATCCGCACCGATCGGGTGACCCGATCTTCAATGTTCTCCGCACTGCGTAAGGTTTTGATGCTGGCAACAATATCTTGCCTTCCGCCGCCTTCGGCATCTTTCTCTGTGGGTTTATAGGTCAGGGTTTCTACCCCTTCGTCATCTTTTAGGATCACCTTCTTTGAGGCAATCACTTGATCACGAATTTTCAAGGTGATTTCGGCTTCGGTCCCTTTCAATCCTGCGGCCCGCCAACGAACGGGGATGTTCACACTGTCATCCACAAAGAGGGTTTCTTGAATGGGCACATCACGCAGTTGAAGATAGCCGATATTCGAGCCTCCCACCCCATAAACATGGATGGGGACTTCGCGTTTCTTGGCTTCGAGAATCAGGTCCTCCCAACCAATGGTCCCTGCATTGTCTCGACCATCGGTCACCACAAAGATGGCAGAGGGAAGTTCGTTGGAATCGCGTTTGAAAATTTCGGCCACCGAGTCGGTCAATGCGGTGCTCGATTCGGTTCCTTTCAATTCTCGTAACCAAGTCATTTCGGGATTGTCCGCTTTATTGATCGATTTGGCCCCGAATAAGAAGACTTGCAAGGGTCCCTTTTCTCGGAGAGTCTCGGCCAATTTCAAACGGCGATTCTCAAAAACTCCCGTGACTTGTTCAAGCCGTGAGGGGCGATAAATGGGGACCGCACTGGAATCGGCCTTAAGGCCTGCATCGGGCGCAAGTAAATCCCGCGCGATTCCCACACGAACCTTATCTTCATTCTGCAAACGAGGGTCTTTCTGCAGCATGCTTTGGCTATTGTCGATCATCAGGGCAACGGGTCGGGGTTTCTCCACCGTGACTGTCCGTACCCAAACGGGTTTATTCAATAATAAAACGACCACGAAAATGATTAATGCCCGCAAGGTGCCCAAAACGATTCGACGAAAGGGAGAAATCCGAACCGAGTCGGTTAAATAGACGAAAACCCCAAGGGCAATTCCAATGAGAATTAATGGGACGAGAATCCACCACGAGATTCCGCCACGGAAGCTCAAATCGCCCAGAAAATTCGCAAACAATATCGTCATATCACATTCACTCAGGAATTATCATTTCTCAATAACATTCAAAAGATCGATCTTTATTTTGAGAAGAACGACCCTTTTTTCTATTCCCCGCCCAAGCTAACTTTCTCCCTCTCGGAGAGGTGTAACTCACGTTGATAGATGCCACACCCTTTTTTGCGGGGCTTGAGTTTTGCCTTTACCATGCTTTACTACAGTACCAAGCCCACAGGCTTTCGCCGAAAATAAAGATCAATACCAAGCTCAGTATCCAAACGGTTCGTTCGTTTTTCGATCGGGTGTTACTGGTAATCGCATCCGATTCTTCACTGGCTCCAAAGTAGATGGCCTTGAAGCCGATGAGTTCGTTGATGACCTCATCGGTTAAGGGGTCCATTCCCTCGATCTCGCGGGGATCGGGATTGACGGCAAAAGGTTGGCCGTCTTTTTCTCCTTCGGGAGTGATGAGGTAAATCCCTGCCGTGGAGGTTTCATTGACGATCAAGCCGTTTCTATCGGAACCGACCACCGGAATCGGTTTGCCGAGTTTGACTTTTTCTTCGGGGCTACGGGAATCTTTCGGCGGGGTGGTCAGCACATACGATTTATTCGCATCATTGGGCAAATATCGAAGGGTTTGCCCTGCAATCAAATTATAGCCCGAACTAGAGCGTTCCACCAGTTGGGTCAAAACCCCTTGGACCAAAGGAATGAATGTAGGATTGGTCGCGAGGTATCCCCAATCCCAGCGATCTGCACGAGCAGTGAGGAACAACACTTCCCCCTCTCCATATCGGCGAGATAACAGGAATGGGGAACCATCGGTATAACGCATCAGAATCTGAGCAGTGCCGGCTTCGGGTTCTTGAA
>CAZFDX010000444.1:0-20328 GCA_964518325.1 uncultured Alcaligenaceae bacterium
GAATGCGAACGAGTCACCGGTTACACCTTTGAAGAAGTCCACGCCATGGACGACCCCTTTGCGGTGCTTTATCCCGATCCGGAACAACGCCGTCAAATGTTTGAGGAGTTCCAAAAACATGAAGGGAAAGTTCAAGACTGGGAGCTGACACTAACGGCCAAGGATGGTTCCCTCAAAACCATATCGTGGACGAATCTCTCGCCTCGAATCCCCATATCCAAGCAATACATTTGGGCGATGGGGGTGGATGTCACAGCGAACCGTCAGGTTCGTCAGGAACTGCGAGAGAAAGAGTTGATTTTGGCCGGTATCACCAGACAAATACCCGGAGTCGCGATCTTTCAATATATCCTCGAAGGGTCGCATGGCTATTATTCTTATATCACTGAGAATGTCCAAGAGATTAGTGGGGTTTCTGCGGCCGACCTGCTTTCCGGGCGGCAAAAATTACGAGACCTGCTTACGGAAAAAGATCAAAAACGGCTCGCGGACTTGATTGTGGAATCCTCTCAACGAGAAGGCCAAGTCGATTTTGAAGGCGAAGCCGAAGATGTTGCTGGAAGAAAGCGTGTTTGGTTGTTCCGCGCTTTAGTGCATCGGCACTCCCCCGAGCGAGTCATCTTTAACGGAATCATTCTCGATATTACCGAACGACGACAAATTCAATCGCAAATTGAACGGGCACAGAAATATCAGATGATTGGCATTTTAGCCGGCGGAATTGCCCACGACTTCAACAACCTGTTTAACTCGCTTATTGGCAATGCCCAATTGGGACAAATGCAAATCGAGCCTCATTCGGAGCTGAATGAATATCTCGCGGACATTATTCAATCCTCGGAAAAAGCGGCGGGGTTATGCCAAAAGATTTTAACCTTTGCTGGTCGAAAAATGGGGCGAAAAACATGGATCGATCTCAACCAAGCGATTATCGAATTGAAAGCCTCCCTCGGTTCAATCGTCTCGAATCAAATTACTGTGGAATTAGACCTGCAACCCGATTTGCCTCCGATCATTGCCGACCCTACGCTCATTGATCAACTTCTGGTCAATCTGTTAACTAATTCCTCCGAAAGTTACCAAGGACGAGAAGGGGTCATTCAAATCAAGACCTCACTCGTTGAACAACAGGAAGAAGATTTCCGCAAAATGCTCGTACAGGAATTTTGCTCGGCTGGGAAATATCTTTTACTCGAATTGAGCGACCAAGGTTGTGGCATTGAGGAAGACAAAATCCCCCTGATTTTTGAACCCTATGACACCACCAAAGAGATGGGTCGAGGCTTGGGATTAGCTGCAGTGCAAGGGATCGTCCGCAGCATGAACGGGGCCATCAATGTTCACAGCCAACCGAATCGGGGAACGACCTTTCAAATTTATCTGCCCAGTCCCCATAAATCGCCCCCTCTTGGCGGTACTTTAGCCCCTCCCCCTCAATAAAAAATGTTTCGTCTATCAACCAGTCCTTAGGGAATGCTACAACTTTGACTCTTCGATAATCAGGCATCCGCAAGCCCCTATGATTTTAGAAAAAAATCGCATCGGGGGCGTGACCTTTCTACCCGACAGAACGATAATCTCTATTCCTTGGATTCTTTAGGAAATCGGTAACATGAATGTGAACTGGCACGGGGTTTTTCCCGCAGCAACCACCCAATTTAATGCAGATGAATCCGTGAACTACGATTCAACCGCTCAGTTAATTTATCGTCTCATCAACGATGTCGTTCATGGCATGGTGGTTTTGGGCACCGTGGGAGAAAATTGTTCCCTTTCTGCAGAAGAGAAACGGGAAGTGATGCGGGTTGCAAAATCCACCGTGGCGGGGCGAGTCCCCTTGTTGGCAGGGGTTGCAGAAACCACCACAGCCGAGGCCTGCCGGTTTGCCAAAGATGCGAAGACCATCGGTTTGGATGGCCTGATGGTGTTACCGGGCATGGTGTACAAATCCGATACCGACGAGACGATCCACCATTTCCGGAAGGTCGCCCAAGCGGGACAACTCCCCATTATGTGTTACAACAACCCGCCCGCTTATGGTGTCGATATTACCCCAGAAGCCTTTGCCGAAATGGCCAACGAACCGTTGTTTGTTTGCATCAAAGAATCTTCGGAAAATCCGCGTCGAATCACCGACATCAAATACCTGTGTGGCGATCGTTACATTCTGTTTTGTGGGGTCGATGATTTGGTTATGGAAAGTTTCGCTTTGGGGGCCACCGGTTGGGTTTCGGGATTAGTGCGTGCCTTTCCCAAGGAGAATCGTCTGTTATGGGACCTTCTCGAAGCTGGCGATTGGGAAAAGGCACGGTTGGTTTATCGTTGGTATACACCGTTACTCCATTTAGATACCTTCCCGAAACTGGTGCAATACATCAAATTGGCGGCCGCAGAAATGGGACGCGGTACAGAAATGACGCGCGCTCCCCGATTACCTTTGGCAGGGAACGAGCGTGCCCAAATCCTCAAAATCATTCGCGATGCCGACCGCAATCGTCCCAAAGTCTAAGTTATGTCCAACGAATTGAAAATTCCCTCGATCGATTCCCTCACAGGGTCCAACGAATTGAAAGTTCCTTTTATCGATTCTCACACAGGGGGCGAACCCACTCGTGTGGTGATTGAAAACCCCTTGGATTTAGGACACGGCACCTTAGCCGAGAAACGGGCGATTTTCCAACAGAAGTACGATTGGTTTCGCTCGGCCGTGGTGACCGAACCGCGTGGTTCCGATGTTCTGGTAGGGGCCTTGTTGCTCGAACCGCAAGACCCTACTTGCTGTGCGGGCGTCATTTTCTTCAATAATGTCGGGACCTTGGGAATGTGTGGTCATGGCGCGATTGGCTTGGCCGTGACCTTAGCACGCATGGGAAAAATTGGACTGGGCCTACACAAAATTGAAACCCCCGTTGGAATTATCGAAATCAAATATCACGGCGGGGCACGGGTCTCGATCCAGAATGTCCCCAGTTATCGTTATCAAAAAGGTGTCAATTTCACCCTACCTGTAGGGGCCAATGCAACCGGTGGCACAAACATCACAGGTGATATTGCTTGGGGGGGGAACTGGTTTTTTCTCACTGCGGCCCCGTGTGAACTGAGTTTGAATCATCTTCCCGAACTGATGCAATATGCGGTGGAAATTCGTCGGGCCTTATCGCATCATCAGATCACTGGAGCGAACAGTGAGCCGATCGATCATATTGAATTAGTAGGCCCTGCCCAACACCCGAACAATCAGGCCCGCAATTTTGTGTTATGCCCCGGTCTCGAATATGATCGATCTCCCTGCGGCACCGGCACGAGCGCAAAACTGGCTTGTCTGATGGCCGAGGGGGCTTTGAAACCTCAACAAATTTGGCGGCAAGAAAGTATCGTGGGGAGCGTGTTTGAAGCGCATGCTGTTTGGCATTCCGATCAACAAGCAATCATCCCGACGATTACCGGCGAAGCCTATATGACTGCAGAGGGGGTCTTGATTGTCCAAGAGAACGACCCCTTCCGATTTGGATTAAAAAATACCCGAGAGAATCAATCGAAATGAATTCCCGTAACGCTATTGTGATTGGCAGCGGTGTGATTGGAACCGCTTGTGCCTACTCACTTGCGAGAACAGGTTGGAAGGTAACCATTTTGGAGAAAAATACCTTTGCTTCCCAGTGCTCTCATGGGAATTGCGGTTTTGTTTGTCCCAGCCATGTGCTGCCTTTGGCCACACCCGATGCCATCCGTTCCACCTTCAAAGCTCTGCTGAAACGAAATTCGCCTTTCAAAATTCGTCCGGGCTTGCGTTTTTCTCTTTGGCGGTGGTTATGGGATTTTGCCAAACGATGCAATGAGCGCGATATGCTCGAAACGGCCCCGAGTATTCAAGCGTTATTAAATGCGTCTCGCCGGCTTTATGAACAGTTACTCAATGAAGAAAATATCTCGTGTGAATGGCAAACCAAGGGATTGATGTTTGTTTTTCGCACGCCACAGGCCTTTGACCATTACGGGGAAATTAACCACTTATTGACCGAGAAATTTCAGGCCCCCGCTCGGAAATTCCCCCGTGAAGAATTGATTGAATTAGAACCGGCATTGAAGCCCGATATTGCGGGGGGTTGGTGGTACGAACACGATGCTCATTTACGCCCCGATGTTTTGATGACGCAATGGCGCAAGGTGCTGACCGAAAAATATCAGGTTCGGATTCTTGAAAAGACCGAAGTGAAAGGGTTCCTGCGACAGGAACAAATCGCTCAGGGTGTGCAGACCAACCAAGGCGATCAATCGGCCGATTTATTCGTTTTGGCAGCGGGAGCGTTGACCCCGTTCCTGAATGATCACTTGGGGTGTCGTCTGCCGATTCAACCCGGAAAGGGCTATTCCCTCACTATGAATTTGCCCGAGAAAGCCCCGAAAATTCCCCTCATCTTCGAGGAGGATCGCGTGGCCGTCACCCCGATGCAGACGGGGTATCGCCTAGGTTCGATGATGGAGTTCATCGGCTACGATTCTTCGATTCCTGAAAAACGCTTGCAGTACCTCAAGCAAACCGCAGCTCGGTATCTCCATGATGCCGGTACGGGACCCGTTTTGGAAACTTGGTACGGTTGGCGTCCCATGACGACCGATTCCAAACCTTTGATTGGTCCGGCACCGGCGTTGAAAAATGTGCTGATTGCTGCCGGTCATAATATGTTGGGCTTGTCGATGGCACCGGCAACGGGGCAACTGATTGCCGAGTTAGCCAATCAACAAACTCCTTTTCTTGATGTGCGCCCGTATGATCCGAAACGGTTTGGCTAATCCCCCCTCCCCTCTTGAAAAAACGAAACCGAATCAGTGAAAGTGCCTGCCGATGATTATTCATCCACGAAGGACGATTCATTATCGTTCAGGGAGGGTGGGTCGTTCATCGATTATTCACCGTTCATCGATCGTTAGCGGATTTATTCGATGGGAAACACCATACCATCGGATGGGCAAACCCATGCCTTGAGGGATTGCACCGTAGCGGATTGTTTGCGAAGTGTTTTTACGGCCGCATCGCAAGTGCAGATTTGGAATCGATCGTCTTTGGGATTACTTCCCAAAGTGGGAACCGAATCCGCCGGAAAAGCAATATCTTTGGGTTGCAGATAGGGGACCGCGCTGCCACTTTCGACAAAGAAAATGGTGTTAGATGCTCCGTCTGTCATGGTCCCAAGATTCAGGGGGCTTTTTTGCCCATTCAGCCGACCTTTGCGGGGACTACGCGGGTCCATCACGGCACCGGTTCCCATGAATGATTGAAAATAGGTCTGATTTCCATCTTGAGATTTCGAGTTCCGAAGATAGGTCCGGACAACGGCATCTTTCACACTGGCATTGGCGGGATCATCCCAAGGTTTATCCTTATTCAATGTTCTGTGGAGAGCCTCTTGCCCAATGTACGGAAGTAATTCCCCCCGCCAACTGTAAAGCATCTTTTGATTGGTTCGATCCCAATGATTATGAACCCATTCATCCAAAGTATCGTGGTAATTCATCCCAGCTAAACCGATGAGTTTCATGTTGTTGGCCATTTCCAAACGGGAGGCCGCTTCACGAACCTTTTGAAGTGCGGGGAAAAGCAGCAGTACCAAGGTGGCAATCAGCCCGCCTCCGCAGAGGAGCAGCACGCCTGCAATAATTCCAAAAAATCAACAGCACGGGAGATTTTTCTTTTTTCGGTGCGGGTTCCTCGTGCCCCTCGTGATCGTCTTCGCGATCATTGGGCCGGTAGCGTTGTGACGATCGCCCTTCGGGTTCCTCGCGATCGAAATCGGCGTCAAAATCTTTGGCCATAGGTTGAATTTCCTAGCAATAATAATGGTTGGTAGGGGCTGGGTTTTCTTACTGAACTTGTGAATTTCCTGATAGAATAGCAAAAGTTCCAGAGTATTATCCTTTTTATGAATCTCCCTGCACTGAGTATTAAAAACCCCGTTTTTGCCGTCATGGTCTCGGCGGCAATGATCTTTTTTGGTTACCTAGGCTATCGGGAAATGGGGGTCTCGCAATTTCCCGAGATCGATTTCCCAGTTGTATCGGTGGCGGTGACCTTAGAGCAAGCGTCTCCGGAAGTCATGGATGGAGATGTGACCGATATCATTGAGGATGCGGTTTCCGGCGTGGAAGGGGTAGACTATATCACCTCGCAGAGTTACCAAGGGGTGAGCATCGTCAATGTCTATTTTCGATTAGATCGCAAAATTGACGTGGCCATGCAAGATGTGCAAAACGCCGTGGCCGCGATTCGTCGGCGGTTACCCCGCGAGATTGATCCGCCGGTAATCACCAAAGTGAATCCGAATAATTTGCCGGTGATGTGGTTGACTCTTTCCAGTGCAAATGTGCCCCCCAACCGGATTAGTGATTATGCCGAGCGGGAATTGAAACCACAATTGACTAGCCTCCCCGATGTGGGGGGGGTCCAATTCTCGGGCTTGCGGCCGCGAAACCTACGGATTTGGCTCGATTCCAAAAAGCTCGAAACGTACAATCTCGATCCGGCGGATATTCGTCAAGCGATCACGGCTCAACATATCGAATTGCCTGCCGGTTACATTAATTCCGCACAGGTGGAATTGAACGTCCGCACAATGGGGGAGTTTGGTTCGGCCAGCGAGTTTGAGAAATTGCTTATCAAAAATATCAATGGTCAGAATATCTACCTCGGCGATATTGCCAAAGTGGAAGATGGCAGTGAGGATATTCGCACGATTGCCCGATTCAATCGTCTCCCTGCGGTGGCGGTGGGGGTGCGAAAAGCCATCGGGGGAAATTTGGTGGCCGTGTGCGAACATGTCAAAAATGAACTGCCGAAAATCCGCCGCACCTTACCCGAAGGGGTCGAACTGAATATCTCGGTCGATTCATCCACTTACGTTCGTGAGAATATCGCAGAGATGAAACTGACCCTGATTCTCGGCGTGATTCTCACGGCGATTGTGTGCTTCGTGTTTCTCGGTTCGATGGGGCTAACCGTCAACATCTGTTTATCAATCCCGACTTCGTTGATTGGGACCTTTTTCATTGTGAACTACGGAATGGAGTTGCTCCGTTTGCCTCCGTTCACCATTAACCTAATGACCTTATTAGCGTTGTCGCTTTCGGTGGGTGTGGTGGTGGACGATGCCATTTTAGTACTCGAAAATATCGCCCGCCATCGGGAGATGGGCAAATCGAAGGTCGAAGCTGCCCTTGAAGGTTCTTCCGAAATTAGCTTTGCTGCCATTGCGGCTACCTTCTCGATCATGGCGATTTTCCTTCCTGTGGCGTTTATGTCCGGCACGATTGGACGATTCTTTTTCCAATTTGGTGTGACCGTGGGCGTGGCCGTGTTTCTGTCGTTGATTTGTGCTTTGACTTTGACCCCCATGCTGTGCGCCACCGTATTAGGGATCGACCCGCATAAGAAAGCCAAAATTATCCCGAACACATGGCAGTTGGCAGTCTTTGGAAGCATTTTTGTCATCGCCTGTGGGACGGCCCTTCGCTTTGCGGGCGATTCTTTCCCGATACTGCAAGGCTGGGGTTGGTATTTGAACGGGTGTGAAGTTCCCGTCGCTCGCAAACCACTCTGGTGGGGGGGGCATATCCTTTTGGAAGCGGTGGTGGGGCTGTTGCTGTTCAAATATGGAACCTACCTGTATCAGCACCTCGAACGATGGGTCTTGCGGCCTGTTTTCGTCGTTCCGGTGGACCTGCTGATGAAATTCCTGACGCGGATTTATGCGTTGAGCTTGGCCTTTGCCCTGAAGGTCCGTTGGTTGGTTGTTCTGCTGGGGATGACCTTGATTGGTTTGACCGGTTGGTTTCTCATGTCGGGGGTGATTGGTAAGGAATTAATCCCCAGCGAAGACCAAAGCCGATTCGTTATCCATGTGGTTTGCCCTGTGAACTCGAATGTGGCCCAAGTGGATCGCTTGTTGCAAACCTGTGAAATTGCCTTGGTGGATCGTCCCGATGTGGCAACCGTGCTGACAACCGTCGGAGGAGAAACAGGGCAAGTGGTCACCGAAGCCGATTTGTACATTGGCTTGGTTCCCCGCGAGCAACGAAAATTGACCCAATCCGAAATTATGGCCGAGGTCCGCAAAGAGTTAGAACAGGTGGTTCCGGATGTCAAAATTGTGATTCGCGATCAATCCCTAGAGGGATTCACTGCTCAACGAGGGGACCCGATTGATTTTGTCCTGCGAGGAAAATGGGAAGACCTCCCCGAAATCGCTGCCGAGATCATGGAGAAGATGCAGCAATCGGGCTTGATGCAAGATGTGGATAGCGACTATCGGCCTGGAAAGACCGAAGAACAAGTCTTACCAACGGATAAGGCCAATCTGCTCGGGGTTTCGACACAACGTATGGCCGAAGGGGTCAGTTCACTCGTCGGCGGGCAAAGGGTCGCGAAATTTACCGATCGCGGACGTCGATACGATGTGCGACTGCGCTTGGTGGAAAATCAGCGTTCCGCGCCAGGCGATCTCGACGATGTGCGGGTTCGTGTTGGGGCGGACAAGCTCATTCCGCTTTCGGAGTTGACCACACGGGTTACCGTTTCGACCCTTCCGGTGGTGAATCGCTTCAAACATCAAAGGGCCATCCGTATCACGGCGAATCCGGCCGAGGGGGTTTCCCAAGGTCAGGCCATCGCTAAGGCTCAAGAGATCGTCAACACGGTTTTGGAATCGCGGCAGCAAATGGGGCAAGATTTTGAGATGGTCGAACTCGGTAATGCCGAGGCCATGCGATCGACCATCAACAGTTTGATCTTTGCGTTGGTGATGGGGATTGT
Source organism: uncultured Alcaligenaceae bacterium (assembly GCA_964518325.1). GTDB lineage: Bacteria > Planctomycetota > Planctomycetia > Gemmatales > Gemmataceae > SKW135. The sequence goes on from CAZFDX010000444.1 coordinate 8,807, forward strand.
GATTGCCTACGGAATTTTGGGGATTCAATTTGCCTCGTTTGTTCACCCCTTTACGGTGTTATTGGCCTTACCCTTTGCCGTGACCGGTGCCTTGGTTACCTTATGGCTCACTGGGGATACCCTGAACATGATGAGCTTGATTGGTTTGATTTTGTTGATGGGTTTGGTGAAAAAGAATTCGATCATTCTGGTCGATTATGCCAATCAACTCCGCAAGGAAGGCAAAAGTGTTTACGAGGCCGTGAAAGAATCGGGTCCCGTGCGATTACGCCCCATTCTCATGACCTCAGCCGCGACCATCATGGCTGCGGTGCCGGCTGCCGTTGGTTTAGGTCCGGGCGCGGAAACTCGCTCGCCGATGGCAAGGGCCATCATCGGGGGGATTCTTGTTTCCACGTTGATTACGCTGTATTTAGTCCCCGTCTTTTATCTTTTGACCGAGCAAATTCGCGGTGTCGTGCAAAAACTGGTGGTCAAGCCCGAAGAAGAAGCGTAATCGCCCCGAAGCAATTCTTCCTATTCGTTCGCTGGGAATGAAGCATTGCCGATCATTTCACTTTTCCCCTCATCCTTCATCCCTCAGCCATTCTCCATTCTCCATTCTTCCATTCTCCATTCTCCATTTTCCATTCTCCCCGCTTCATCCCTGTTCCCTCTTTTATTTTTCCTCTTTCCTCTTTCCTCTTTCCTCTTTTCTCCCTTCGCTTTTCTCTTTTCTCTTTCCGAAATCCGAATAGGTTAATTTCACTACCGTCTTGTGACCTCACCGAGTCTTGTGAACGAACCAAGCTGCTCGCACTGGGAGATGCCGACATGAAAACTGGAATGAACCTGCTCTTATGGACCGGTCATGTGACCGAAGAGCATTACCCGATTTTGGCCGATATTAAAGCAACCGGTTTCGATGGAGTGGAAATCCCGATTTTTGGGGGCGATCCCGACCACTACGCGAAAATCAAAAAAGAACTCGATCGGCTGGGGTTGAAATGCACGACCGTCACGGTGGTGGGGCCGGAACATAACCCGATTAGTCCCGATGCTGCAATCCGCAAGGCTGCGGTGGAACGTCTGAAATGGGCCATCGACTGCAATGCTGCCTTGGGAGCCGAAAACATGGTGGGACCATTTCATTCTCCCTTGGCGGTCTTCTCGGGGGTGCCGCCAACGGAGGATGAAAAGAAACGTGCTGCCGAGGTTCTTCGTCAGGCTGCGGAATATGCTGCCCAAGTCAAACTGCAGTTGTGCATCGAATACCTTAATCGTTTTGAATGTTACTTCCTGACAACCGCTCAAGATGCCTTGGCCTTGGTGAAGGCAGTCGATCATCCGAATTTCAAAACCATGTTCGATACGTTCCATGCCCATATTGAAGAGAAATCGCAAGCAGGCCCCATTCGCACGGTGGCACCGGTGTTGGGACATGTGCATATCAGTGAGAATGATCGCGGTACCCCTGGAACCGGCCAAGTTCGCTGGGACGAAGCCTTTGCCACTTTGAAAGAGGTTCAGTACGATGGTTGGATGGTCATCGAAGCGTTTGGTCGGGCACTTCCCGATTTGGCGGCGGCCACCCGAGTTTGGCGTGACCTTTTCCCCTCGGCAAAACAGGTTTACACCGATGGCCTGAAACTCATCCAATCGAAATGGAAATAAGTCTTGGTCCAAACCGGTGGACACCAATAGCCTGAAACTCATTCGATCGAAATGGAATTTATTTGAGCATCACAATCCCTAAAAGGGCGATCTTTGCCGAGAAATCGAATCGTTCTGGCGGGTTCTGGCGAACCTGTGAGTTTTCTGGTTGTCCCTTTTGAGAAATTTGCTATACTCTACCTTCGTGCCGGAGTGGCGGAATGGCAGACGCGACGGATTCAAAATCCGTTATCCTTAACGGATGTGTGGGTTCAAGTCCCTCCTCCGGCATTCGAGAAAGCCTTGAGAAATCCTGCGATTTTCTCGAGGCTTTTTTTGTTCCCGCCTCTCACCCGTGGGGATTTCATGGTCAGCACGTTGAATAACCCATCTTCGGAAACCATCATTGAATTCGATGTTCGCACCGATGAAATGCTCGTGAACATGGGGCCTCAGCACCCCTCCACGCACGGGGTATTACGGTTGGTTTTGCGCACAGATGGCGAAGTCGTTTCCGAAGTCGTTCCTCACTTGGGATATTTGCATCGTTGTGCCGAGAAGATTGGCGAAAATCTCACCCCCATTCAATTTATCCCCTACACCGATCGCATGGATTATCTGGCAGGGATGAATATGAATCTCGGCTACTCATTGGCGATCGAAAAACTCTGCGGGATGAAACTGCCCGAAAAAGCAAACGTCATTCGGGTCATCATCAGCGAACTCAACCGCATTGCCAGCCACCTTGTGGGGATGGGCGCTTATGGTTTGGACCTTGGTTCGTTTAGCCCCTTTTTGTACGCCTTCCGCGAACGAGAACACATTCTCGATTTATTTGAAGAGGTTTGCGGTGCTCGGCTCACATACAGTTACTTGACGATTGGTGGCGCTCACGATGATCTCCCCGAAGGATGGCTGCAACGGGTGAGCAACTTTTTGGAGTATTTTAAGCCACGAATTCCCGAATATCATGCCCTGTTAACGACCAATCATATTTTTGTGAAACGAACTGCAGGGATCGGGGTACTCTCGAAGGAAAAGGCCTTGGCTTATGGTTGCACCGGACCAATGCTGCGAGCTTCTTTGGATCGACGACAGGGCGATCCCGATTGGGACCTACGCAAGCTGGAACCCTATTGTGGCTACGAGCATTACCAATTCGAGGTTCCGATTCCTCCCTTCGAGAACGCCCCCCCCGATGCAGTGATAGGGGATTGCTGGCATCGCTTTTATGTGCGGATGCGTGAGGTAGTAGAAAGCATTAAAATTATCGAGCAAGCCATCGATCGCTACAAGCCCCTGCTCGAAGAGACGCGACAAGTACTTCGTGAATATGAATCGAAAAAGAAAAGCCTGACCCCGGCGGAACTTAAGGTGGAAGACGCCAAGTTGAATGAGCTATTCAAAACCCGTTTGGGTCATCGGATCGAACCGCCGCGAGCAATCACAGCGGGGGAATGTTATGTGGAAACGGAATGTCCTCGGGGTCAAATGGGTTTCTATGTAGTAGGCCGACCGAACAAAGAGAACGTGCCGTTGCGAGTTCGGGCGCGTTCTTCGAGTTTTTCCAACTTAAGCGTGATCGGAGAAATCTGCCGAGGTTGCCTAATCGGAGATTTGCCCGCCATCATAGGATCAACAGACATCGTCATGGGCGAGATCGATCGGTAGGCCAAAAATTTTGGGTATTTCATTTTCTGGTGAGTTGTAGTAAGCGTTCGCTACCGATGGGTTCTTGGGTGAGCCATGGAATAATTGCCACTCGTGCCACGGAGTCTCGGACACGCTGGATGTGCTTTTGCTCCTCAACTGCTCGGGCGACCAGAAGAGGATCGCTGGGACGGGCCGCTGCCCATGAGGAATTAATCACCCATGCCCAAGGCTCGATGCCGGCTCGGCGGAGATCGGCTTGAAGCGATTCTGCCTCTAACACAGGGGTCGTCTCCGCTAAGGTTACGATCAGCATTTTCGTTTGTGCGGGGTCTTGCAGTCGCATCATCGGTGTGACCACTTTCGTGCCCGGTTTCAAATGACGAATCACGTCTCGATGATAAGACCCCGTTGCATCGAGCAGTAGCAAGGTATGACCTGTTGGGGCAGTATCGACCACAACAAACTTATCACGGGATTCCCGAAGTACTCGAGAAAAAGCTTGAAAAACTGCGATTTCTTCCGTGCAAGGGGATCGCAAATCCTCTTCGAGAAGTCGCCGGCCAGCTTCATCTAGGTTTTTTCCTTTTGTCTCTAGAACATGTTCCCGATAACGATCTCGTTCTTCTTGTGGGTCGATTCGGCTCACGATAAGATTCGGTAGGTGAGATTCCACCGTCATGGAAAGATGGGCAGCGGGATCGGTCGTAGTGAGATGCACTGCATGCCCTCGGGCTGCCAATTCAACGGCAACAGCCGCTGCGACAGTTGTTTTACCGACGCCCCCTTTCCCCAGTACCATCACTAGACCATGCCCCTCCGACTCGATCGAATCAATCAATGAAGATAAAGTAGGCAGCGATGCTGAAATGTGGGAAGTGGTTTCCGAAGAGGGGGAAACTTCAGAGGTTAGAGAGAGAGAAACTTCAGGGGGGGGGGCCGAGAATAACTCGCGTAAAGCAGCCACACCAACCATGTTCCTTGGTTGAAGAGCCACTTGCGACTTAGGCAGCGTGGCTAACGTGTTGGGCAGATTTTGCAACGCGGCGGTTTCTCGCTGACGTAAAGCAATCGCTAACGGGTCAGAGCTTCCCGTATCAGGCATGACTCCATTGATCACGAGATGTTGGTTGACAATTCCCAAGGTCGCCAGTTCTCGGCTAGTTCGTTCGGCTTCGGCCAAAGAAGCCTTTTGAGGTCGAGAAACCAGTACCACGGTAGTTTTGTGGTTGTTAGCAAGTTCGGCCACGGCCTGTTCGTATTGATGTCGTTGTTTATCTAAACCGGAAAGGGGTCCCAAGCAGGATGTTCCTGATTCATTCGACTCAAGAAACTGGCTCCAAGCGGTAGGCAATTGCAAAAGTCGCAATGTGTGTCCCGTGGGGGCTGTGTCGAAAATGATGTGATGGTATTGCTCAGTCGCCATTCGATCGGTCAATAAACCTGTGAACTCATCAAAGGCAGCAATCTCTGTGGTACAGGCTCCAGACAATTGTTCTTCCATTCCTTTAACAGTCTCCGCAGGCAAAAGGTCTCGCATGGGACCGACAATCCGATCTCGATAGGCTTGGGCTGCGGCCTCGGGGTTGATGTTCAGAGCAAAAAGTCGGGGAACGTCGCGTATCTCTGTGGGTTCATGCTCACCAATGGTGACGCCAAAGACTTGCCCCAAATTAGATGCAGGGTCCGTGCTGACTAGCAAGACCTTTAGACCTTGATCTGCTAAAGCAACGGCCGTGGCACATGCTAACGAGGTTTTGCCAACTCCTCCTTTACCAGTGAAGAACAAAAGTCGGGTTGGTTGTTTCAAAAAGTGCATGGGTATTCCTTTCGGTTTAGTTTGGTTCACAACAACTCGATTTTGAGCTGGGAGCTTGGCTTGCTCCGCCACAACAACCGGTCGAAAGCAAGGGGAGTTCTGGAAGCGTGATGCCAAGCCAACCCGCTAACTGCTGACGATTTGGTAATACGCCCCGACTAACCACCGTGTTATCTACCACAATCAAGGGCAAGCAGTCGTTCCCGTGGATTTGTAATTCTTGTCGAACCAGTGGATTGGCTGCAAATAGTTGAGGTTGATGGGCAGGATTAATTCGTTGTACTGAAACACCTTTTTGCTCTAACCAACGAAGGTCAGCGGAAAAGGCAACCAATGCGGGGTCCACATCGGGACCACAAATACCGGTGGAACAACACATCGGTTTATCGAAGATTTGAATGGTAGCCATGTTCTTTTTTCTCCTTATGTAGGGCATCGCCTACAGCGATGCGATTAGCTCTTTGACTTTCGCTTCAATCAAATTTCGCACAGCCCGAAATTCTTCGGGGGGCATGTCTTTGGGGTCGGGGATTTGCCAATCTACCCGCTGTTTGGCCAACACCAAGGGGCACTCATCTCCGCAACCCATAGTGACGGCGACCTCAACCTCTTTTCCGTTGAAGTCGGCCAATCCTTTCGAGGTATGCGTTGTCAGATCGTAGCCGAGTTCCCGCATGGCTTCGATGGCCTTGGGATTCACTCGCCCTGAAGGACGGGAACCCGCACTAAACGCCTCGATCTTACCTTGACCATGAATCCGAGCGAAGGCTTCGGCCATTTGGCTTCGGTTTGAATTCTCGACACAAACAAAAATCACCTTTTTCACAAGTCAATCTCCCTGTTTGGTAAATGCGCCTTGGCTCTGGATTACTCAACACGATTTCGACTTCGACGTTCGTTGCGGTGCTTCACCTCTTCCATAAGGCATAAGGCCTGATCCAGCAACGACCGAACACAAAGGTCGATCAATCGATAGTGAATGTGGATGCCCTCTCGACGGGTGGCCAAAATTCCAAGGTCCAACAATCGTTGTAATTGGTTCGACACGGCTTGGGGCTTCATGCCGACGGATGCCGCCAGATCGGTCACGCAAAGTTCATCGGACCGCACCAAGGCATGCAAGAGTCGAAGTCGGGTATCGTTCGCCAAGACCTTGAATACTGCGGCCAATCCCCTTGCTTGAACGGGAGAGAGCAAAGGGCGTTCCTTCAATTCTGGCTTCTTACAGCAACCGGCCTTGGTTCGGTTCAGGGATTTTGTTTTCATGAGAGCTTTGCTCCTACACTATTACACTATATGATGTAATAATGATTGCCTAGCCACTCTCTCAATTTTCTCTGACATGTTTCTCGTAAGGGAGATCAGATCATGTGTTCTGACACACGGTTTGTAGTATGGACGTTGAGAGATGGGGGTGAAAATAAATCGATGAATTCACTCTCGTTTGAGGGTATTCTCCTCGACGATTCCCTTAGGTCCTTGCACTTCGACCACATTGGCTTTGGGATCAGCCGAGGTGGCAGAATTACCATAGATATGAGCTGGCTTGATGCTGTCTTTCACGATAATGGCAGTTCCTTGGAATTGCTGAATCGAGTTCCCCGAGATGAGCATCGTAGATTTTGTTGCATTGACTGCTGCCCGATAGCCCACAAAAGAATTATCGCAGATGGTCACTGTGGAATTTTCCCAGCTCCAAATGGCGTTACCTTGTTTCGCTCCGATCCCGCGAAACGTATTGCCGCTGAGGGTGGCTTTACCTTGCACCAGAACGGCCGCCACGCCACCGCCTGAAATACGATTATCTCGAATGGTGGCAGTGGAACCTTGCCGAATGGCAATGATCGGTGCCATTCCCCCGATTCGAGAAAGCTCGTTCCCTGAAATGGTCGCGGTGGATTCGTCGGTCACGCCGATTGCGACCAATTTGTTATCGACACACTTGTTATCGTGAATGAATGCGGTTGACTTATTCTGCAAACCGATACCGGACTGCTCGTTCTCGCAACAATCGTTCTCCACAATGAGGGGTTTGGCCTGATCGGTGCAACCGATGCCCGCCATTTTATTCTTGCGACACACGTTTTTTCGCAAGATGGGACTTGCTTGATCTCGGCAGCCGATGCCGGCTATTTCATTTTCGGTACATTGATTTTGCTCAACGAGCGGGGCGGTCCCCTCCATGCGAATGCCAATTCCGGCCCGACGATTTTGATAACACTGATTCCCTTTGATGAGAGGTTGGGCACCTTCGCGACAACCGATACCGGCCCGAATATTTTGGGAGCAAACATTGTTGATAATGAGAGGATTGGCCTTGCGACAACCGATCCCTGCTCGCAGATTTTCTTTGCAGAGATTCCCGCGAATGATTGGCTCGGCACCTTCGGCCACACCGATTCCGCCTCCCATGTTGCGGTAGACGATATTCTCGGTGATGATGGGAGACGTTTTCTTTTTGGGGTCACCGATAATGCCAATGCCGACATCTCCATTGTGATGGACAATACACCCCATAACCGTACAACGAACCCCTTGGATGCGGATCGCGGGGAGGGTTCCCTCGGCACGGACCGCACCTTCTTCATCACCCAATTCTTCCCCTTTGGAATCGTAGTGTTTCTTCCAAATGGCTTCGTCGTAAACGCCGACATTGGTGATCGTGAAACCGTCTAGCGTGCTCCCCTCGGCCATCTCCACACTTGGCGATTTTGCATTTTTGCCGCCTCCGTCGAGGATTGTGACCTCGGCCCGTTTCAGTCCCTCGATCCCCTTGGAATTATCTCCGGCACTGCGCAGGGTGACCCCCGCTTTCAGTCGCAGGTTCTCTTGATATTGACCCGCAGCCACCAGAATAATGTCATTCGGATTGGCAGCATCGATGGCGGCTTGGATGCTTTTATGATCTTGAGGAACGCGAAGAGTCGCAGCGCACAAAGGCGAGACCAAAATGATGGTAGGTAGAATCAAGAAAATGTTGCGTAGCATGCTGTGATTCCTCATTCGATTGTCTAAGTGAGATGCCTCGAAGTACGATCGAACCGACTGACAAAGGTTTGGTCCGTGCGGAACGATGCTGGGTTTGATCCCTATGCTGGCTTGTTTCCTATGATAAGAAATGGACACGAACGGCAGAAGTATTTTGGGTTTTGTCCCAGAATGGATACCTCAATGAATGCGAATTCTCTTTCTCTTTTGGGACGTTACCGGCATTACAAGGGGAACGATTATACCGTTGTTGGTATCGCAAAACACAGTGAAACTTTAGAAGAGTATGTGGTTTATCGGCCCGAATATGGTGATGCAGGACTGTGGATTCGGCCTAAATCGATGTTCTTCGAGACGGTAACCGTCGATGGGGAAAGTCGGCCTCGGTTTGCTAAACAGGAGTTGGCGGATTCGCCCGTTGAGCTAAGTGGAAATAATTTTTTCGAGAATCTCCCGCAAAATTTTCCTCAAGAGGTGATTCAAACCCTGATTCAGGGCCGTGATATTCGCATTGAACGAATCATTTCGTATGGTCATTCTTCCCCCGTTGATTTTTGGTATAACCAATCGGAGCAAGAATGGGTGATCGTGCTAAAAGGGGCCGCTCGTTTACGATTTGAAGAGGGTGTGATCGAAATGAAGGTGGGGGATTACGTCCACATTCCTGCTTTCAAAAAACATCGGGTGGATTGGACCAGTCCAGATGAGCCTACGATTTGGTTAGGAGTCTTTTTTTCATGATCTATTTTTATCTCGGAATCGTCCTTGCTTTGAGTTTTGCTTGTTTCATCATGTATGGGTGGGACAAACGCTCGGCAGGAAGAGGCGATCGACGGGTGCCAGAAAAAACGCTGCATCTGTTGGCATTCTTAGGGGGCTGGCCCGGTGCGATTTTTGGTCAACAGTACTTTCGTCACAAGACGAGAAAATTCTCTTTCCAAGTGGTGTTTTGGTTTCTGGTTGTTTTACATTTGGTGCTATTAGGGCTGACAACTTATTTGATTTATGGTCCCGCTGCCCGAATGAAAATCTAAAGAAATTAGATATTCATTTTATGGTCAAAAAATTGATTTCAAAATTGGCCGATCTACAAGCACAAAAAGGATAGAATTTTGTATCACGATTCACAACAACATTATCTTAATCGATTTATCTGAAAGGTTATCGATCATTGATTTATAAAATGTGGTATCGAATTTGAGATTAGCCCTTCTTGAGATTAGGCCTTCCGCTGTAAAGGCTCGGCTTTCACATAAATTTCAGCAGGTGCGGAGGCGAAATACTTGAACAAGGCAGGACAAAGCCAACCTTCCATAGGAGGAGTATCTGCTTTGTACCAATTCCCTCCCATTTCTTCACGGATCCAAGTGAGTTTTCTTTGATAACTCGGGAACGGAGCAGCCGAGAAAAGCAAGCGAAACCCCGACTGTGCATTAGGGATGTCACGCACTAGGTCATCCATCATTTCTGGAATGCCCATGACAAAAGGTTCTTGAACTAACCCCACTCTCGGATCATCAAACACCCATGTTCCATGAGCAAAGTAGGGAGAAATTACCATAATTTGATTCATTACAGGACTCCTCGTAAAATGGTTTTGAGTTAGTGAATATTGTTCTTAAAAAAACAATAGCCTGAATAATTGTTTGAATGATATTCGTTTCAAATTCATTTGGAGAAAGTCCCAATAACTGCTTTAGATTGAGCCTGAAAATAGTATAGATTATCCTCGTTTCGGATTGGCAGGTAATTTAACTTTCGTAATGGTTTTAATCGAATAAATCGGGATACGGTTTTCAATCAATCCAGCAATATCTTCGACAACAATATAATCGGGACCAATTTCGATTATTTTATGTGTTCCTTCCATCAAATTGATTTCGTATCTTCCCGCCGATTCCTTCAAAACGATACTTTGACCTTCTTTAAGTATCGATAAAAATCCTTTCGGCTTTTTGTCTTGACTTTCTGAAGGTGATGAGAAAAGGAAGAAGCAAGATACCAAAATTAGGGCAACAAGAACAATCCGATACATAAAGTTCACCCAAGTTTGATGAAAAGGTTGATAGGGTTTATAGGAATCGAGTTATTTATGATGGATACGAGACCCAAGTATAAATTGTTGAACGATTACCTATGAATGTGATTGAATCGTACCAGCAATATATCTTGAGAGTCAAGGTGAGTTGAACCTTTTTGTTAAAAAGTTTCGGTAACGAATCACTTCTGGAGGATCGTCATTCCCCAGAAATATCGGAAACGGTAGGAAAAAATCACACACCGAGGGTGGGAATCAAGAGAGAATCGATTTCACAGCATAAGAATGATGCCAAGGATTTCACAGCAGGGGGATAGTGGAATCGCTTCCACACCATTAGGATTGCGTCAGAGAGAATCCTTTACGAATGACCCAAATCATCCAGAGAACTCCTAGGGCACCGACCCCAGCAGCGATGCCAAAAGCCAAAGTTGGGTAGCCTGCCTGCAGAAGTAAACCGACATAAAGACTCGAAACCATATCCCCAATGGCATTCCCACACGCCAAAATTCCCAAACCTAGGCTTCTGCGTTCTCGGGGCAAAATCTCGGCTGCGACGGCTTTTTCAAGGGTTTCTTCGACGGCGATATAAATGCCGGAAAAAACAATGGCCATGCCGAGCCAAACGATTTGCCCGCTGAGAAACGCGAGCATGAAATTCGTGAAGACACCCAAACCGTAACCGAAGGTCAAAACAGGGAGCTTCCTGCGACGATCGCCCAGATGGCCTACCGGATAGGCGGCTGCTGCACTCACGAGATTATGAATCATGTACAACACGACCGCCAACGATAAGGTACCGACCGCAGGATGACTATCTTCCCCTTGGTTTTTGGCCACCAACCAAATCAAAAAGGTTCGTGAAAAATCGCCTAATCCAAACAAGAAAACACCAATCAAAAATAGCCAAAAAATCTTCGGAAATCGGGCTGGCGTTGGGGGGGGGGCCGAAGCGAGACTTGAACTTGGGGTGGTGATGCGGTCGCGAGTGAAAAAGAAAAATGCCCACGCTGCGAGCAATCCGGGTAGCAGGGTCCACAGAATAATGACCCGAAATTCAACCCCCATCCAAAGCAACAAGAACGCCAGCAAAGGGCCTACGACCGCGCCCAACATGTCGCCTGCCCGTTCAAGGCCATAAGCTCGGCCAAAGTATTTCGGTTCCACAGCATCGGCGAGCATAAAATCTCGAAGCGGGGAACGAAATCCGCGTCCCACCCAAGCGGCACTTCGCAGCGAGAGCAGAGCAAATAAACTTCCCACAAAGGCGATTCCCCATGTCGCCAAAGTTGTGAGCAAATACCCAAGGGAAGCCCAAGGACGTTTCCTTTCAACATGATGGCCCAAGTACCCCCCCCCTAATTTGGCGATACTCACAAGAAAATCCGCGATCCC
>CAZFDX010000445.1:0-2536 GCA_964518325.1 uncultured Alcaligenaceae bacterium
TCCTGAACGTCCTCCTTATCCGAAACGTTAAGCCTACCTTAAAAATCGTTCATGTTGGGATTGGTGCCTGCTCATTATGTTGTAGATAACCCATTAAATCGATTATCTCTTCTTTTTTCATTCGATCCAAAATCCCTTCTGGCATAATAGATAATTTTGATTGTGATTTTGAATCGATTTCATCAATCGGAATCGTTAATTTTTCATTGGCTGTTTGAACGACTAGTGAAACTTTATTCTCCGAGCGGATGATTCCATTAATCGTTCGCCCATCGAGCAAACGAATCACGGTCACTTGATATTCTCGGGGAACAACCGCACTGGGGTCCACAATGTTCTCAAGAAGGTAATCGAGATTGGATCGCTGGGCACCCGTCAACGCAGGACCGACCTCTCCTCCGGCATCGTGGAGTTTATGACACGATGCACAATTGGCGGCATAAAGTAATCGCCCTTTTTGTAGATCGGCTTTTTTCAAGGCTTCGGCGTTCAAAAGTGATTTGTATTGCTGGATTAATTGATTTCGTTCTGATGAAACGGGTTTAATCTGTCCCCAAACTTTCTCCAGTCGAATTTTCACTTCCGGCTCTTTCATATTGTTAATCTGACGGGCCACAAACACCGAAATATCATTTTTGGCTAAAGTCCCTTTCTCCACTGCATCCAAAAGAACTAATGTCCAATTCGATCGAGCAGCCAGAGTTTGGACTGCATCTTCCTTTTCGGATTGAGATAAATTCTTGTATCGTTTCAATAAGAGGTCGGGAGTTTCTGGATCGTTATAACTGGCCAAAGCACGAATTGCCTCGCTGCGGATCGGTGATGTCTCCTCCAAACATTTCTTTAATATGGGAAGAAGTTCCGGCTGTTTTCGAGTCAATACTGTTTTTAATGCAGAGATTCGCTTCTGATTATCTAATTTCGTATTTTGTAAAATTTCCATCATCCGGTTGATTGCATTTTTATCACCGAATTTCACAGCTAAACTCGAAGCAACATCGCGAACCCCCGCATGATCACTTTCGATCAACCTTTGAGAAATCTGGGTCCAACCTTCAGGTATCGGAAGCTCGCGATACCCTGCTAGAGCTTCATGAATACCTTTCAAAATATCATACTGAGATTCTGGATTATATTTATCTATCTCTCTCAATAGATTACCCAATGCTTTTTGATCTAAAGTCACTGCTTTGCGAGCAATCGATTCCCTTAAGAAGGGAGATTTCACCATCATCAAGTATTTTGTTGCACTCGGTCCCGAGGTAATCAAAGGTTCCAATGCAAGCCAAGACATAATCGGGAGGTTATGATCGTTTTTGTCTTCCTCCAGAGATACCTTGAGTAGTTTTTCAACTAATCTTTCACGGGAACGGCCCTGTAAATTCCGAATTGCCGATGCCAGTGCCAGCCTTTCGATCGGGGTTTTGTAATCGGTATTTTCTAATGATTTGATATACTCTTTGGGATCATCGGGATTAAGAAATAGGTAATCTGAAAGGGATCGAACCACCCATGCCCGAACGTGTGCCGAATTGTGGGGATTCGTTAAACCTTTTGAGATTGGTTCCTGTAACCCGATTGAGGAAAATAACCAAACATACTGCAAGGCCAATATCTCATCTTTTATGATTGAAGGACCATTTTGAAGAATGTCCTGAGGAATCGGAAGGATTTGCCCTGCCTGATGACGTTCTGTCAGTATCCTTCGTGCTTTGCGTCGGAACCAATCATTCGGATGTTCCAGAAGTTTTAACAGTTCCTCGTTCGTTAGGTTGTTGAGATTTCCTGACCATCCTTTTTGTTTGTTATAAATAATTCGATAAATTCTCCCATTTGTGGTATCGGCCTTATCGTAATTATGACATTCACCGGTATCACACCAATCGCTCACATAAAGCCCCCCATCGGGACCTGTTTTCACACAAATGCCACGAAACCACGAATCGTTCGCGAACAGAAAATCGGGTGCTCTTCGTGATTTATATCCGGATTGATATTTTTCTAAAATATCGCTATTTAATCGATTTCCATGGATATTCGCGGTGAAAAGTCTCCCCCGATATTCCTTGGGAAAATTATCACCTAAATAGATGGCACAACCGGCATGGGCGTGCCCCCCCCCGAAATCTGAATGGGGACCTTTCCCACCGCGAGAAGTGGTCCAATCTCCCCCCGCCCAGTGAATATAATCGGCAATACTTCCTGCAAGTGCATAGGCATAGGGGTTATAATCTTGCCCATACATTCGTTGCATTCTAATTCCGGGTACAACGTGGAATAAATGTTTGATAACACAATTTGTAATAAATGCTTCGCCATATTCATCAAAATCAAGCCCAAAAGGATTCGTCGTACCGTGAGCCACCGCTTCAAATTTTTTCGTAACGGGATGATAACGCCACACACCACAATTAATATCAATACGTTGTTCATTCAAGGAACCAGGAAGCCCCACTTTCGAACGAGCTTGAATTCCGTTTAATCCGTAAAGCCAACCATCTGGACCCCAAATTAAGCTGTTAAAAATGTTATGTTT
>CAZFDX010000446.1:0-1959 GCA_964518325.1 uncultured Alcaligenaceae bacterium
GATCAAAACCGATTCGTCTTTCCCCAACCGATGGACGATTACTATTGGGTGGTTTCCTTTCCGGAATTTGAAGCCGTTGGCAGTTTCTATATCGCGGAAAAATTCGTTTGGCCCGGACACATTGTGGGGCGGGGAAACGAAGTTTATTTTGCCATTTCCCGACATCGCGCGATTGCGTTGGACCCCGAAAAGTTCGAACGAATCGGGGGATTTCCCTTTCCCCAACCGGTGGAATGTCTGGCAGTGAATCGCGAGCAAACCGTGCTTTTAACCGGTCACAAGCGACCGAATTTGGTTCGACAATGGAAAATCCCCGCAGGCTTGCAAGAGCCTTGGGTGGAAGTAAATAGCTGGGATTGGGACATTGGAAGCCCCGAATCGCTAAGCATTGATCCTTCCGGGACGATGGCAGCGGTTTCAGGGGTACGCAAAAAGATAGTGATATTCGACCTAGAAACGTAATTCCGAGCTATCGCCTCCAGCCAGTTCCAATGGAGTGGAGCCGTTGCCCCTCTGGCATGATGCGATTTCCCCCCGACGATAAGGCCTCCTTGACGCTGCACCGATCTGGAACTGGCCCCTTTCGCTTTTTGCACGATGGAGCGAAAGGAGCTGGTAAAATCAATCGTAAAAAAAAAAGGCCACACAATTAGTTGTGTGGCCTTGAGGAGAAAACCGTTTGAAGGTTAAGTTGAAGCCTAGAACTTATTTTTTATCCTGTTTGGGGATATCGGCAAGGGCTTCGCTGACCTCGGCATAATGGCTAAACTCCATCGAGAAGCTCGCGGTTCCCGAGGTGGCACCACGAAGGTCGTTGGTGTAACCGAACAGGTTCGCAAGAGGCACCTTGGCACGAATCAGCCCGCGCCCCTTATCCGAGCTAATTTCTTCGATCATACCACGGCGACGGTTAATATCACCGGTGATGGCCCCTTGATATTGTTCGGGGCTGACCACAACCACAGTCATGATCGGTTCGAGAAGTTTGATACCTACGGCTTGTTGAACATCGCGGAAGTTTTCTTCGGCCGCCAGTTTGAACGCATCTTGCGATGAGTCAACGGGGTGAGTCTTTCCATCGAACAGAACACATTCGAGGTCCACAAACGGGAAGGGGTATTTCGCTCCCTTCTTGGCCATGTTGCGGATCCCTTCTTCGACGGCAGGGATATATTCTTTGGGAACGACCCCGCCAAAAATTTCCTCATCGAAGTAGACGTTGTTCGGGTCGGGTTTTTCCCCTTGTTCGGCCATCTTCGCTTCCCATTTCTTGATCCCTTCTTGATCCAAGGGGGTGTAGCGAACATTAATCACAGCGAATTTACCCCGACCACCGGACTGTTTGATGAATCGAGTTTCAAATTCGGTGGCACGAGCCAAGGTTTGTCGGTAAGCCACCCGAGGTTTACCCAAAGACAAAGCAGGGTCGCCTTGGGGAAGGTTCAACGCCCGACGGATTTTTTCGAGCGTGATTTCCAAGTGAAGTTCGCCCATCCCCGAAAGGATAGTGTCTTTGGTTTCTTCATCGGTGTGAACCTTAACGGTGGGGTCATCCCGCATCATACGACCGAGTGCTTCACCGAGCTTGCCGGCATCGATCGTTTTGGCAACCGAAAGAGCCGAAGAAACCACCGGCTTCGGGAAGCTGATCGATTCCAAAGCCACAGGGTGTTCGGGAGCACAAAGGGTATTACCCGTGAAGGTGTTCTTTAACCCCACCACAGCAACAATAGCGCCGGGTTCGGCTTGTTCCACTTCCTGTCGGGTGTTCCCCATCATGCGATACAGCCGAGCCATCCGTTCGGTTTTGGCCGAGGTGGGATTGAGGACGGGATGGCCTGGCTTCAGGATGCCTGAATAAACGCGCCAGTCGACCGAGTCCCCAGTGGGTTCGGCAACCGTCTTTAAGGCACGACCAGTAAACGGTTCGTAAGGCTCGGGCTTGCGAAGAGCTTTTTC
>CAZFDX010000447.1:0-7845 GCA_964518325.1 uncultured Alcaligenaceae bacterium
GGTGGTCGGCATCGTCAGATGTGTATAAGGGCCAGGGGATCATCGACCCACGAGGTAATGATCCCTTGAGCGAGTTCCCCCTTCTTCGCTGTGGGCCTGAGTTCAGGAGATTGAGAGATAAAATCGAGAATAGCCGCCGCCATCTGGGCATTATCAAAGCAGAATCGGAATGTCCTTCCGGCATATATTTTGATTAAATCCTCAGGGGTTTGACCATCGATCGGGGCATACTCCGTAGCGGTCCCAGTGGTGATGAGAAACGCAGGTCGGGGGCCGTTCCATTCTTTTTTCTCCGCCAGAGCATGCGCTAAAACAAAAGCCCGATCCGAGGAACTGCCACCAATAAAGGCGATCGGTGCGGGAGACCGTCGAGAAAGGGCATCGACCCAAGCTTGGGAATTCATCGAGCCACTCAGTTTATACCAACGAATTCTCAAGGCCCCTGCCAAATTCTCCCGCCGAATCACCAACTCGGGAACGGCTGCGGAATCTTCCAAAAAAGCCCGACTATCGTCAACGGAAACTCCCTTGACTTTTCGACAGACCAACTGCACTCCGCCGACAAATCGTTCCCATGCCGTGATCTGGGTCGAAGTCTGAATCCATGCAATTTCTTGATCCCCCGAAGGGACCGGCAAAGGATGCGGAATCTGCGGCCGTGGTTGAAAATACCATAACGCCGTGCCCAAAATCCCCGTAATCAACAACATCACAACGATCAAATTTCGTATTCCCATTATCTCCCCAGTGTAGATAGAATGGTTAACTCTCAACATTTTAGGAATTGCCTATGCTTTCGGTCGCTGATGCTCTCCGCCAAATTCTCCAACAGGTGAAACCCCTAGGCACGGAATTTTCGGCTGCGAACACTTCGCTGCTCGGGAAGGTACTCGCAGAGAATTATTCCTCCGATTTGGATTCTCCCCCGTTTACAAAATCGATGATGGATGGGTTTGCCGTTCGAGCCGACGATTGTCAACAAGCCAATGTTACCCTTACCGTGATTGAGGAAATTCCTGCCGGATATTTTCCCCAAAAAGCGCTAGGGCCTCAACAAGCCTCGCGAATCATGACCGGAGCGCCCCTGCCTACCGGTGCCGATTCGATTGTTCCCAAAGAGCAATGCCAAGATTCCCAAACCAGCGTGACCATTGCCCCCACCGTAAAACGAGGCCAATTCGTCATCCCTCAAGGGGCCGAGATGAAATCGGGAGAAATCGTTCTTAAAAAAGGAACGCTCCTTCAACCTCAGCATTTGGGCTTACTCGCTGCCATTGGTCAAACCTCGGTCCGAATTTTTCGCACCCCCCAAGTCGGGGTCATGCCGACCGGAAACGAATTAGTCGATGCTCCTTTGATTCCGGAACAAGGTCAAATTCGCAATACCAATGGCCCCATGCTGTTGGCTCAGGTTTTTCGGGCAGGTGCTACAGCAATCCCCTACCCCATCCTCAAAGATTCCCCCGAAAATCTCTCGCGTGGGATTCAACAGGCATTAGAGACAAATGATGTTCTTATTTTGTCCGGTGGCGTTTCGGTCGGAAAGTACGATCACCTGCCCGAAGTGCTGAAACAAATCGGTTGCACAACCCACTTCCACAAAATCCAAATGAAACCGGGCCGACCTTTACTTTTTGCCACACGCGGAGAAAAAATCATCTTCGGTTTGCCCGGAAATCCCGTGAGTTCCTTCGTGTGCTTCGAGTTGTTCGTTCGCCCCGCTCTGCGGGTTTTGAAAGGAGAAACCGTAACCGCTCATGAGTTCGTTTCGATTCCTCTTGCCAAAGATTTTGAAACGGACAACAACCGCCCCACTTATGGACCAGCACTGGTTACCTTCTCGGAGAACGGGCCTCAGGTGACTGCACAGAGTTGGTTCGGTTCCGCCGATCTTAGGGGTTTAGGCAACTGCAATGCCCTGATCGAAGTCGAAGCGGGTCGGGTCAGTAAAAAGGCAGGCGAATTTCTTCGTTGCCTTTTGCTGTGAGGACGAATCGACACCGATAGTCACACCGATGGCCGGTGGGAGATAGGCTATGCGAACAAGGATTACATGGATTAAAAAGGGATTACATGGATTATTCGGCAATCATCTTCGTGGTCAGGGTACCAATACGATCAATTGTAACCGTGACCTCGTCGTTCGGTTGCAGAAATTCTCCGGTTGCCGAACCGACGCCTGAGGGCGTACCCGTCGAGATCAGATCGCCCGGTTCTAAGGTCACGATACCGGAGATAAATTGAATGATCTCGGCCACGGAAAAGATCATCTGACCCGTAGAACCATTTTGTTTCAAGTTACCATTGCGCCAAAGTTTCACCGATAAATTCTGAGGGTCGGGAATGCTTTCGGGAGTCGCCAAACAGGGGCCACAGGGAGCAAATCCATCGAACCATTTTCCATGTTGCCAATCGAAAAATACATCCCGTTCCCTCTTCTTTCGATTCGGATTCGGTCGATATTTCCTTTGCGAAATATCATTCACGATGGTGTACCCCAAAACGTAATCCATAGCCTTTTCAGCCGGAATATGCCGTCCCCGTTTACCAATCACGACACCGAGTTCCGCCTCCCAATCGACCCCATCGGATGCATTTTTCGGGATGGCCACACTCGCACCATGAGGAACCAGCGTCGTGCTTGGGGGCTTCAGAAACAGATAGGGAAATGTTTCTTCTCGTTCGGCAACGGTGCCTCCCCTTTCGATAATGTGTTCGGCGTAATTGCCGGCCAAAAGTAGGAATTTATTGGGTTGCGGGATGGGCAATCCCCATTGACAATCGGTAAGAGGATATTTCAGATCGTCGAATTCACCCGAATCAAATTTTTCTGCCAGCTTGAGAAGAATCTCACGATGTGCCGGTTCGGTTAACCAATCAATCGGCGAGGAATTTGCCCCCCAACTTTCGTCAATCCCCATATCTATGGCTTCTCGGGCGATCGCCTGTTGAAGAAGCACGCATCCCGATTCCGAGAAAAAAGCCAAGCGGGGAATTTTCAGACCGGTTGGAATTACTGTGGCCAAGCGCATTTATAACTCCCATTTTCTCTGATTCATTTCGGCAAGTTTAACGTGATCGGTCAGATCGAATTGCAAAGGAGTCAAAGTGACGAATCCCTCGGCAAGGGCATCTTCATCGGAATGAGGATGGGGCGCCGGACAAGAATAATCGTTCCCTAACCAATAATAGGTCCGACCACGCGGGTCCGTGTTTTTGACAAAACTTTCGTGATAGATTGCCACATTTTGGGGGAGGACTTTCAAGCCCTTGGGGGTTCCCAATTCTTGCTTGGGAAGATTCACATTGAACAGGCTCCCCGTTGTCGGATTCGATTCTAAAATGCGATCGATCACCCGCCGAGCAATTTTTGCCGCCGCTTGAAAATCGATCGGTTTGGGGCGTCCCGAGGCTTGTGAAATCGCAATCGCGGTCTTACGGAAAAAAGCCCCCTCAATGGCGGCAGCGACCGTCCCAGAATACAGGACATTGATACCCGCATTACTCCCCGCATTCAGACCACTCACAATTAAATCGGGCGGGTCTTTCAGAAGTTCAACTAAGGCCAATTTCACGCAGTCGGCAGGGCGCCCTTCCACGGCCCAACCTAGGAACCGCTTATGTTCGTCCAACACTTCTTGAATAATCAAAGGATTCAGCAAAGTGACCGAGTGAGCGGCCGCACTTTGTTCCGTTGCGGGGGCAACCACCACGACCTCTCCCAAGGACAGAAGTTCCCGTCGCAGGGCTTGCAAACCGGGCGCATATATCCCGTCATCGTTGGTCAATAAAATTTTCATTCGAGGTGTTTCTCAGCTTTGGCGTTCGGCAGGCGATTATGACTTTTTATCAAATTGGTCCCGCAAACGTCGATTCCGAAGTTGATGATGATAATGCTGGGCAAACCGATGGGCCTCATCTCGAACAAATTGCAACAAACGCAAAGCGGCTGAGGATCGGCTCAATTTCAATGGTTCCGGTTCCTCAGGGCGATAAATTTCTTCTTCTTGCTTCGCTAACGAAATCAGGGTCGGAGGTTGAATCCCGAGCTGCTCGAAGGCCATGAGTGCCGCATTGAGTTGCCCTTTCCCTCCGTCGATCAAAACCAAATCCGGAAAAGGGAGTTGCTCTTGGGCCGAGCGGCGGAACCTTCGTGAAACCACTTCCCGCATGCTGGCAAAATCGTCGATCCCCTCGACGGTTTTGATTTTGAATTTCCGGTACCCTTGCTTAAACGGTAACCCATCAAGGAACGACACTAACGAAGCAACCGTATCATCCCCTCCTAGATGAGCAATATCGATTCCTTCAATGGTCCGAGGAACCTCTCGCAGTCCGAGAACTTTCTTAAGCCCCTGTAGCCCTTTCTTCGGATCGGTATGAAATGCCTCGGGTTGAATATCGGTGTCGGCATTTCCGCGAAGATCGAGCTTTTGAAGAGCCTGTATTTCATCCCTGATTCTGGCGGCTTTCTCGAAGAGTAATTGGGCACTCGCTTGCATCATCTGCTCGTGCATCTCTGTGAGTAAACGGTCACGCTTCCCTTCGAGAATCAGCCGTAGGCCGCGAATTTGCCGCCGATAATCTTCCTTGGAAACACGGAAATTACAAGGTGCGGTGCATTGTCGAATCGAAGCTAACAGACAAGGTCGATACCAGCGCCATTTCTCTTCCTTCTCGGAAATGTCTAACGAGCAAGTCCGAAACTTGAAAACCTTCTGCAACACATGCAAGGCCATGCGAAGACTTTTGGCACTGGTAAAAGGACCATAAAGTTTTACTCCCCTGCGTCGAGGCTTTCGAGTGATCTCAACACGAGGGAATTCCTCCCGTGTGCGAATTTGTAAATAAGGAAAGGTTTTGTCGTCCTTTAAGTCTTTGTTGAATTTCGGCCGAATATCCTTAATCAAGCGAGCCTCTTTCAACAATGCTTCCACCTCGGTCGAAGTTTCGATGTAATCGATGTCCGCAATGTGCTTAATCAGTTCCGAAGTGCGTGGGTCCTCGGCCGCGGCCGAGAGAAAATACGAACCAGCACGGTTCCGCAGGCTTTTGGCCTTGCCGACGTATATGACATTCCCCTTGGCATCCTTCATGAGGTAAACGCCGGGAGTTTGTGGAAACGTCCGCACCTTTTCATGAGGTGGAAGATTTTCACTTGGGGATATTGCGTCTGACACAACAACGAAACCTCGTACCGAAAACAGGGGACTGGTTTTTCTATTTTAGCTGATGTGTGAAACGTGTTCCAACCCGAACTTGGGTGGGATCGGAATTCGGAACTTGGATTTCGGAATTCCGAATTGGAGTTGGAATGGTGAGGATACACTTGAAAAGTTACAGGGACCATCCAGCGAGAGCGAGTATAAGATTGCTGAAGCGGGTACAATCCCCGATGATGCGATTTTATTCGGGGATTCTGCATATTCTTGACGATCCAGCCACACTAAAACCAATCCGCCCAAGAAGGAGCGAGTGTTCCTTTATCCAGAACCAATCCGCCCAAGAAAGAGCGAGTGTCCCTTCATCCAGAATTATTTCCCGAAGCTCACCACCAATGTGGCATAGTGCGAGGTTTGCTCGAATTTTTTGCCGTCAATTTCGCCCCCTTTCATTTCGATGAATTTGGCATAAACGCCATATTCCCCTTTTTTCTCGAAGGTCGGGGTCAGACCTTTGGCATCCGTAGTGACGGCTTCGGTTTTGTCTTCACTGGGCACCATGACCTTCACATCAGCCTTTTCAAGGGGTTTGCCTGCCAGCAAGACTTGGAAGCGAATTTTACCGGCTTCGAGAATCGGCACTACTTCCAACGGAACCTTGTCGCCAAGCAATGCTGCTTTACCGAGATCTCCGAAAACCACCTTCGGATGATACAACAAGCGTTGGGGGGGATTATCACCTCGTTGGAAAATCCCGTAATCGGTGGTTCCCCCGACTGTGGAATCTTCTTTGGTTCCGGTTTCGATGCTATAAAAATTTCCTTCCTTATTCAGGTTCCATTTCAGTTCCGTCTTTTTATCTCCCACCACCAGATAAAGTTTCGTGTTTGCTGCTTTTTCGATGGGGACTTTGGGATCGGGTTTGAGTTCATCACTGAAGACCGCTTTGGCTTTCCCAGCCCCATCGGGCACAAGGAAAACAAAATGGGCCGAACTACTTCCCACCGTAATCAAAAAGGTCAGACCAGCGAGTAAGAACCAACGCATAGGAGTTTCTCCAAGAGGCACAGGGCGAGTCGTATTACTTTGTTTTATGATACCAATGGCCAATCGCCCGTAAAGACCTCCACTGCCGGTCCGGTCAAATAAACCGAGTTATCGGCAGCCCATTCGATTTCCAAGTCTCCCCCCCGAAGATGGATCATCACCTTGCGATCGAATCGCCCAGTCAACACACCCGCGACGGCCACCGCACAAGCACCGGTCCCACAAGCAAGGGTTTCACCGCTGCCCCGTTCCCACACCCGCATATTCGCTTCGGTTCGGGATAGGACCTGAACGAATTCGATGTTAGCCCGCTTCGGGAAAACTTCGTGTTTCTCTAATTGGGGACCATGCACAAGAACCATTTCATCGGTAATGTGATCGACAAAGGTCACGGCATGAGGATTTCCCATCGAAACACAAGTGAACGGATAGGTGCCCCCTGAAAATTTCACCGGAACTTCCTTGGGGGGGGTTCCTACCAAGGTCGTGGGAATTTTATCGGCTTCGAGGATGGGGCTTCCCATATTGATGCGGACTCGTTCGGCTTTGCCCTCTTTGGCAAAAATTTCGCATTTGAGAATGCCCCGACCCGTTTCGATTTCCAGCACAGGCTTGGTGGCAATTTGATGATCGTAAACATATTTGGCCACACAACGTAAGCCGTTACCGCACATTTCGGATTCGGAGCCATCGGCATTGAACATTCTCATTTTGGCATCGGCCCGTTCTGACGGACAAATGAGAATCAGACCATCGGAACCGACTCCGAAATGGCGATCCGAAATCGCCACGGCCAAGGGAGCCACGTTCACCGGTACTTTTTCGCGGAAACAATCGACATACACATAATCGTTTCCGGCCCCTTGCATTTTTGTGAATTTCATTATTCCTAGTCCCTTTGAATTGTTCGGATTCTGGAAACCATCTCCCCGAGTGGTTTGCAACATCGGTATTATAGATAGATACCAGACCTAGACCCCTGAACCTGTGAAAGAAAGAGAATCGAGAATGAAAACCCGAATAGCGATTCATGGTGCCTGTGGACGAATGGGCCAAAGGCTGATTGCCCTTGCTCATGATGACCCTCAACTCAAAGTGGTGGCAGCGGTGGATGCCCCGACCAGTCCCCATTTAGGGAAAGATATTGGTGCGGTAGTCGGCATCGGCGAGCTAGGGGTTCCCGTGACCTCGGAAATCCCCCTGACAGTTCAACCCGAGGTCATCATCGATTTTTCGGTACCCGAAGCCACGACTGAAATCTTGAAAACCGCCACAGGACGAAAAATTCCCATCGTAATCGCCACAACGGGGCATTCTGAAAAGCAACGGGAGGAAATTGCGGCCGCCGCCCATGAAACCGCCGTCCTTTTTTCACCGAGTATGAGCTTGGTTGTGAATTTGTTGTTCCAACTGGTCGAAAAATCGGCCCTCGCCTTGAAGGGCAACGGTTTTGATGTCGAAATTATTGAACGGCATCACCGCTACAAGAAAGATTCTCCCTCGGGAACGGCGGTTCATTTCGCCAAGATCATCCAAAAAGCTATGGAAATACCTAATTTGGTTTATGGTAGGGAAGGTTTAATAGGGGAACGTCCAAGCAACGAGAACGGGAATCATGCGGTGGGGGCTTGTGATG
>CAZFDX010000448.1:0-6763 GCA_964518325.1 uncultured Alcaligenaceae bacterium
ATATAACTCCCTTGAAAAAGGGGAATCGCGTAATGATGGTCCCGCCAAGGAATTTGAGGAGGCCTTTTCAAATGGGGATTTGAATAAAGCCAAAGAGGAAATCGAAACCTTGAAGAAAAAAGCTCGTGACAAAAAACTCAACGACGAGGAACAAGCACAGTTAGAAAAACAGCTTGAAAAGATGCAGGAGAAACTCGACAAGATCAACAAAGAGCAAAAAGAGAAAGAGCAACAACTGAAAGATGCCATCGAACAAGCCAAAAAAGAGGGTCGCGACCCCGAAAGTTTAGAGAAAGAATTAAAGGATCAGCAACAAAAAGGGGAAAACACCAAAGAACTCGAAAAAATGGCCGAGACCCTGAAAAAAGCTAAGAAATCCCTTGCTAATAAGGATCAACAAGAACTCGCTCAACAACTCGAAGACTTAGAGTCTCAGATCGGTGGCTTGCAAAACGATCTCCAAGATTTATTGGATACCCAAGATCATTTGGATAATCTGGAACAAATCAGAAAAGACCTCACCCAACAAGCACAGCAAAGCGAACTGAGACGAGAACACAACGCCACTAAAGACAGGAACAAAGGTCAAGGCGGCGCTGGATACCCCGATGATCCGGATATGCTGACTCGAAATCAAAAGGGCATAGGTACGGGCGATAGGGAGGGTTCAGGCATGAATGGAATGGACGGAATGGACGGAACGGGAATGGGCGGAATGGGGATGGGGATGGGAGATAATGCAACCGGTGGTGGTATCGGCATGGGCCGACGACCAGAAAAGAAAGATGCCAAAATTGGGGACTCGACCGAAGAACGAATACGAGGAAACTTCGATCCCAAAGGTCGAAAGAGTTATGCGGGCGCCACCACAGGACCCGCTTTTAAGAAACGTACCACGACCGAACTAGGCGAGGAGATTCGACAAGCGGTACAAGATGCACCAGAAGCCGTCGAGGTTCAGCGACTTCCCAAAGCTGCCCGTGAAATGGTCAAGGAGTATTTTGAAAAACTGGGTGGCCAATCACCGCCGAAATGATTTTGGGATGATCTTGCTAGTTTCGCTTCGATTCAAATCCGCCACTGAGTCACAAACCCTTGCCCTTCTGAATGGCCTCTTTTTTGTGAGGGAGCAATGTTCGATTGAAAGATTCCCCTCCGAAAGAACGATTTCTCTTTCTGGTTAAAGGCGATGGCGATTCCCGATTAAGAGATTCCCCTCTGAGGCAACGATTTCTCTTTTTTTATAAGGGGCTTCCTGTAAAACTTCTTTTTGTTTCGATATGGGAGAATACCGTTTATGAATCTGCTGGTCGAGGTTCGCGAAGCGTTCCGTCAAGCCTTATCCCCCCTTGTGAACGAGCCTTCCAAGGTAGACACCTATCTGGAAATGATCCGACCCGCTCAGAATCCGCAACATGGTGATTATCAAGCGAATTTTGCAATGGCTTTGGCAAAATCGCTTGGGAAGTCCCCAAAAGATTTAGCACAAGAAATCGTGAGTCAACTGAAAGGCGAGCTTCCCTTTGAGCCTCCGACCGTGGCGGGTCCGGGCTTCATCAACATTCGTTTGAGGGACGATTGGTTGGCCCAACGATTAACCGACTTAGTGAACGATCCGCGACTTGGCGTTCCTGTCTCGAATCGAATCCGAACCTATGTTATTGACTATTCTGGTCCGAACGTGGCCAAACCCCTTCATGTGGGACACCTCCGCTCTACGATCATCGGAGAATCTCTGTGTCGCATCTTACGCTTTTTAGGGCATCGCGTGATTGGCGATAATCACCTCGGGGATTGGGGGACTCAATTCGGGATGCTACTTTATGGTTACAAAAACCTTCTCAATAAGAAGAATTACGAAGAGAACAAGGTCAAGGAATTAGCAAGGCTTTACATTCAAGTCCGCAAATTGGCCGAGTTGGTTGGGAACTTACAGACGGTGTACGCGAAATTTATCGATCTCGAAAAATTCCAAAAAGAACCCATCGAAGAACTCACACGCGGATACATCAAATTCGTTGGTAAATCGACCGCTTCGACTTCTGAAGATGATGATGCTACCCCCGCCACCAACCCGATTGCCTCGGCCTATCGGGAGGAGACCGCCAAGCTGCATCGGGGCGACCCCGAAAACCTGCGATTGTGGAATGAATTTATGCCGGCCTGTATGGAAGAGGTTGAATCGATCTATCGCAGGTTAGGCGTTCAATTCACACATCAATACGGGGAAAGCCATTACAATCACATGTTGCCCCATGTGGTTGAGGACTTATTGGAAAAGAAAATCGCCACACACAGTCAAGGCGCCGTGATTGTCGAGGATGGAAAGAATGTGGCGTTGATTCGGAAAGGTGACGGAGCCTTTACCTACATGACTACGGACCTTGCCACCATTCAATTCCGTGTTGAAACCTTCCAACCCGATGCGATTCTCTATGTGGTCGATTTTCGTCAAGCGGATCACTTCAAATCCTTGTTTGCGATTGCCCGAAAATGGGGCTACGACCAAATCGAGTTGGAACATTTGAGCTTCGGATCGGTACTCGGACAAGATGGCAAACCCTATAAAACTCGGGAAGGAAATGCAGTAGACCTTCACACCTTATTGGATCAGGCCATTGAACTGGGTGAAGAAAAGTACGACCTTTCTCTCCAAATCCGAGACATCAAAAAGCAAGAGATTCCGAAACTCTCGGCGGAGGAAAAACGACATATTGCCACCGTCGTCGGAATCGGTGCCGTGAAATATGCCGACCTCAGTCAGAATCGTACCAGTGACTACCGATTCAGTTTCGAGAAAATGTTGGCGACCGAGGGGAATACGGCCACCTACATGCAGTATGCCTATGCCCGAACTCGGAGCATTTTGCGAAAATCGGGAGAGGATATTGAAACCCTTAGAAAAAGCGGTGCTGCCATCCTGATTTCGGAGAAAGAAGAACGTGCAGTGATCTTTCAACTGCTCAAATACACGGAAACGCTTGAGGCAACCGCCAAGGAATACATGCCCCACTATATTACTTCTTATCTCTGGGATTTGTGCAAGGCCGTGAGTACCTTCTACTCTGCCGAGAATTGTCATGTTCTCGAAGCGAAAACTCCAGAACTTCGTCTCAGCCGATTGTTGTTGGTAGACCTTGTGGGGCGAACCATTCAGCATGCCTTGAATTTATTAGGAATCGAAACCGTTGAAAGTATGTGATGCCACATCCCCTACCACTGAAGCAAACGATTCGAGAAATGCTCGTTTACTGTGAACTCGCTTCAGTGGGGAACAATGTGGATTTATCGTGTACTCACTTCAACGGAGAACAAAGCACCTCAGCCAAAGTTTTTTGACTGGCAGGGTAAGCATTGAAAAAAGATCGTTATGAGGAAGGGGTCAGAAAAGATCGTTACGAGGAAGCGGACGGTTGAGGGAGAGGGGCATCTTCCGAACCCGTATCGGTGAGGTGATGCAGATTGCTTAGGCGATATTGTTCCTCGATAGCCTCTTTTATTTCGGTGAGGCTCGAAAACTCACGGCGGCGCATCAGATCGTAAGCCAGCCACATCAAGTGGGCACCCACATTCACGGGTATTTGTCCGGTGTTTGTACCTAAGCCGGGTATCGCTACAGTGGTGATACTGTCGGGTTCTTTTTTATTTTGTAATTGAATGGCATAAAATACCCCCGCACACGCCAATGCTACGGTGAGGGATTCGATTGCAATACCGTTATAAGGAGTTGAAACAGTTGGGGTGGAAATCAAATAAGTGGGATGTTTTTTGCCCGTGAGGATACAAGTCGCATGACCTACGGGAAGGAAACCCTTGTGATGTTTTTTGATTTCGGATTGGAGTTTTTTTTCAATGGCATTTCCAAGATAACTTTTAATCACTCCATCGAGTCCCCCATCCATACTCCCACGAGAATTGGTAGGAGAAACCCATGCATCGGTCGATTGGGTCAACATACTCGCCTGAATGATCTCGACTTCGGGAGCCTGAACAAAGGCATCTCGCCAAGCCTCAACCATCGCGGGGTTCACATCGACGAGTTTCACTTTGAGATTCACAACAAACTCCCTATCGAGTCGAAGATTTTCACCAGAAATTAGTTGATACTTCTACAAGGTATTCCAATCGTTGTTGTTCCGTTCGATAAATGACAAATTCATCGTCATCAAACTCCGAAAAATACTCATCCGTACAGCGCACACCATGACAACTATGATACCCCTTGGGTGGGGCTTTCAATCCATAGGTAATCTCGCGATAAGTTTTGATCTTTCCAAGGGCCACACGGGCCAAGGCAATCAGCTTCGTTTTCTGCTTACCCGCTGTCGCATAGAAATAGCTGGTGCAAACCGCATCGCCAAAATAAATACCCGAACCGAGCCAACCTTCATCCGTCCGATCCACTCCCAAACTCACAACAATTTTCGGTAGCAAAATCCCGCGTGACAAAATCCCCACCCAGTTTTGAATTCTCGAACCATGAAAAAGGAGCCGTTCGTTACCAATATCGGTCTTAAATTGGTCCCACTCACTAGGGCGTTTCAAGCCATAAATCGCCTTGATTTTCATGTTACTCGTATTGATTTGGCTTTTCAAAACATATTCAGCGATTTTTTTATATTCGTCGCTTTCTGGTGGAATGTCCCGAATTTCACACCCAAGCGCTTGATATTCTTGATCGATCTTAGCATTGAATAAAACACTACCACTCTCACCATTCACTTGCAGCATGTCCTTCATGAGTTGAAGGATATTTTGTTTTTGTTCGATCGCAGTCAGATTGTTAATGACCGCATTATTCACAGCCGATCGGGAACGACCAATCCTATGAGGAATTGCCGTGTAAAATTCACCAGAAAGACGTTCAAACTCGGCAGGCTTCTTCTTTTTCTTCTGGAAGAGTTGATAGATTTGCATCAAAATTTCTTCGCCTTTCTCAATCTGACCCAAGGTCAAAATTCCCAAAGGCGTCTCAATACCATGAGCGGTAATTTTGGCCGCGACTGTGTTGGTTAAAGCCTCTGTGGCCTCATCATAAATGTAACGGACTAAGTATTGGACTCTCTCAGGTAATTCACTTTTTGGCTTGATGACCGGTACCCCTTCACTTCCTTGAATTTTCGCTAAAGTCTTCTCATCTATCTCACCAGAACTAGTTCCCCGAGCTTGTTGCGAGCCAATTTTGGTAGATGCTAACGATACCTCTTTATAGCCTTTTCTCGGTGAGGTTTTTTCTCGATAAATGCTCTCATAACAGTTTCTGGCCTCGGTCAGGTTGTTAAAAAAACGGCACTCTTTTTGACCAGCATCGGGATTGGTTTCGAGATCATCGGTACGACCATAATGGGTAAACACTCGGTAGATCGTTTTTCCTTTTTGCTTGCCACTATGAAGTTCAATGGCATAGTACTTGTTATGGTTCGATTTAATGTCTGTAACTTGAAGGACCGCCTTTTGAATAATCTCAAATTCTTTTGGAAATTTCGGTGCGCTCGGGTCGTTCCATTTCCACGATTTCACGGTTGCCATATCATTTATCCTAAAATTGAATTGAGGATTGGTGCGTATTTTACTCGCAGTTCTGTCGTAATACCAACTCAGTTGAGATAAAATTCTCTGCCATTCACCAATCGATCAAATCAGTATCAAACCTCGATTTCTGAGTTGTGTGTAAAGGGGAGAACTTGGATTATGTGATTTGGATAGGAGTATCACTAACTCGGGCTATTATCTTTTGAGAGTCTCATCAAATTTCCATCATGTTATTCCAGTTATTCGAGCAGGGGATTATCGCGAATCATCAGGTATAAAAGGTCCGTGAATCGAGAACAACCAGATTTCTGCCAACGATGGACAAAATTTCTGGCGCGTTGATGGGCATAAAAGATAGGTGAATCGAGAACAAGCAGATTACAAAGTTACTTCTGCATCGAGGTTCGCTTTTCTTCAGCAAAAAGAGCATCGGCCTTGTCGGGCTTAGCATGAGCGTATTTCGCAACCCCGCTAAAGAATGCCAAAAGTTGATCGGCCCCTGCTTGGGCCATTTTGGGCGCTTGGTCACCCAGAGCTTTCGTCACCATGGCCGCTGCTTTGCTATCCGTTTGCATGAACAATTCCACTTGGTGCTTGATCGTAGAATCGGCATTTTTCGGATTGGCCTTCTCGACATGTCTAAGTACCGCCACCGCTTGAACGGGGACGCTGGGAATGAGCACACCGGGTTTAACCCGTCCCTCGGCAAACCAGATTCGACCGGCATCGGATTTTGCGACACATTTCCACATCATCTCGGTGCCTTGATCGTCCTTGTAGATAAATCCCCCATCACGGGTGCAGCGGATATCCATTGCCTCGATACCCAAGCGCCGCCAGGCAATGGCCGTGCGATCGGGATGATCCAACAACCATTGATAAACATCATTATGAGCGACAAACTCCTCCGCTTGAGCCAACACCGTTACGGTGGGGCTTTTCATCACTTTCAATATGGCTTCTCGGGTCGGTGCGGGAAGTTTCTCCATCGGAACCGGTGAAGCCAACTTGCCCGGAAAGCTATCTCCTCTCGATTGCGACCATGCAAACAAGGGGGATAGAGCTAAAGTGAGCCACGCAAGGTAGAACTTCATGTTTCCCTCGTCGCTTGCCAATTGCCTAGAATCACGAAACTCCTCTATCTTATCGATCACATTCAGGTAGTAACGTGAGTCATTCGGAAAAATACTACCGGAGTTTTTCCAGTACGAAGTTTTGGAAACACCCGAAT
>CAZFDX010000449.1:0-3859 GCA_964518325.1 uncultured Alcaligenaceae bacterium
ATCAAAAGATTCCGTGAACTCGTCGATACTTAAACCACAATCAAACGATTCCGTGAACTCGTCGATACCGAGTGGGATTATTCGTCTTCCAGACCGAGCTTCTTGAGAATTTTGCGGAGTTGGGCCCGCATCTTAGGGAGCTTTTCGAGGGTGGCCAAAATCTGCAATTCTTCTCGAACGGGTCGAGGGGGACTGCCAAGAAGAACCTGATCGGGGGGGACTTCGCTATGAACTCCCGATTTGGCCCCAATCATGGTGCGAGCGCCAATTTTCGAGTGGTCAGCCACACCCACTTGACCGGCCAAAACGACATAATCACCGGTGGTGACCGAACCCGCTAAACCGACATGGCCTGCAAAAATGTTATGCTCACCTAACTGGCAATTGTGTGCGATTTGGCAATGATTATCGATCTTGGTTCCCCTGCCGATCCGAGTGCTTCCGAAGGTAGCCCGATCGACGGTGACACAGGCTCCGATCTCGACATCATCGCCGATCACCACATTCCCCACTTGAGGAATTTTCGTGTGCATGCCCTTGAGGTTGCGATACCCAAAGCCATCGGCCCCGATCACCGAGTTGCCATGAATAATCACCCGATGCCCCAGAATCGAGCCATCATAAACCGAGACATTCGGCCCGAGCCAAACTTGGTTACCCAATTGGCAATGTGCCCCCAAATAAACCCCATGCATCAGGGTGGTATCGTCCCCAATTTCGCACCCTTCGCCAATGGAAACAAAAGGACCAATGGCCACATTTTTTCCTAAGCGGGCCGTGGGATGAATGCTCGCCGAGGGGTGAATGCCCGTCATTTTTTGCACGGGTTTGACATGCATTTTTTGAACGATGGTGACAAACGCCATGAGGGCATCGTCCACACGAATCAGCGTTTTTTTCTGTAAAATCTCGGGATTCAAAACCAACGACTTGGGAGCCAACACCACCCCCGCCGACGTGTTTTCGAGTTGGGCCAAATTCTTGTCCGAAAGAATGACCGTAATTTCGTTCTCGTTGGGGTGTTCGTTCAAAGGTTTGGCCGCGACAACAGATCGTGATGCATCCCCTTCGATGGTTCCACCGACCCAATCAGCAATCGCTTGAACAGTAAACGCCACAAAATCCCCTTTCAAAATCCCCTTGATGCGAAGGGTGACGGTTTGAGTTTCAATTCGTGCCAAAGCCTAGCTTCTACAACTCCCAAGGCCGCTTCCTGAGAACTCGACTCTTAAGAAGAGGGTCCACGACTCTCGAAATTCCGCTTCTCAAGAAACCGATGCAGATCATTTCGGCGCCGGATCGGACTTAGAGTAGCGATTTTGTCAGCCCCAATCCCTAAAGTAGTCTGTATGCGTGTTGCAATCCTTACAGGTTCAAACGGTTGGCATATCCGCGACCTTCAAAGGGCAGGGGCCGAGCTAGGCATCTCGACCGAAGTAGTGAACTTTTGTTCCCTGCAGGGACATCTTTGCCCCCCTCTATTTACTGTACCTAACTTTGAGAATTTCGACAGTCTGATAATTCGGACGATGCCCCTTGGGAGTCTGGATCAGATCATCTTCCGGATGAATTTACTCCACGGCTGGGCGAACAAAGGCTATCCGATCATTAACTCCCCCAGTGCCTTGGAACTTTGCATCGATAAATTTTTATCGTTGCTGCGCCTGCAACAAATGGGGCTACCGGTACCGAAAACGATTGCCTGTGAACAAACCGAACAGGCCCTGCAGGCGATGGATCGGCTCGGGGGCGATGTGGTCATCAAACCCGTGTTTGGCTCCGAAGGTCGGGGCCTGATTCGCTTGACCGATCGGGAAACGGCTTGGCGAACCTTTAAGGCCATCGAGAAAACGCAATCCCTGATTTATGTGCAAGAATACATCCCGCATGAAGGCTGGGATATTCGTGTGTTTGTATTGCAAGGGAAAGTTCTCGGGGCGATTCGTCGTTGTAACCCCTCGGATTGGCGCACGAATGTCGCACAAGGGGCCACTGCCGAGGCGTATTCGTTATCGGAAAAAGAAACCGAGTTAGCGCTGCGGGCCTGTCAGGCCTTGGGGACACACGTCGCGGGGGTGGATCTGCTTCCTCGTGGCGAGAACCGTTACGTTGTCGAAGTGAATGGGGTTCCCGGCTGGAAGGCCCTTTCGCACACACTCAAAATCGATGTGGCTCAATCTCTCTTATCGTCCCTGCGGCATGTTCCTTCGGCTTCGCCCGTCGAGCCGGCTTACTTGGCTTGCCTATGGGAAGTGACGGCTCGAAAAGCGGGGAATGTGCATCCCTCGGCGAGCTTTGCCGATTTGTCCTACATCGATTTTGTTCGCAGTGCCGAGGCCATTGCACCGATTTTATCCACGGCACCTTCCCGCACCTTGGGGGAAAACATTTTGGCTTGCATCCGAGCAACCAAACGAGTTTGTTCCAGTAATACAAATCTCGGGATTGTGCTTCTGTTGGCTCCGCTTGGTATGGTTCCCAACGGGATTCCTCTCCGCGAAGGGGTCACGCGAATTTTAGAGCAGACCACCATTCAGGATAGTGAATTGGCCTATGAGGCGATTCGGCTCGCGACTCCGGGGGGGATGGGCAAAAGCGAACAACAAGACCTTGGAACTCGCCCCACCTTACCCTTTCGGGAAATCATGTCGCTTGCTGCCAGTTGGGATAACTTGGCTCGACAGTACCAAAATGGTTTTGCCGAGATTTTCGAGATCGGGGTTCCTGCTTTGTTGGAATGTTACGAAAAAAACGGTTCCCTTGAGAAGGCCATTCAGTATTGCCAATTACAACTGATGGCCAACCTACCGGATTCGCTGATTGCTCGGAAATTAGGGAAACAGGAAGCACTTCAAGCCAGTGCGATGGCACGCGAA
Source organism: uncultured Alcaligenaceae bacterium (assembly GCA_964518325.1). Lineage (GTDB taxonomy): Bacteria > Planctomycetota > Planctomycetia > Gemmatales > Gemmataceae > SKW135. The sequence goes on from CAZFDX010000449.1 coordinate 2,877, forward strand.
ATGATTCAGATGGGGTTCCCCAACCATACTCAAGCGGTGAATCGTTATCAGCAATGGGATGCGTACCTTCGGGAAAAGGGAAATCAAAGAAATCCGGGAAGCACGGCAGATTTAATCACTGCTTGCTTGTATGTTGCCCTGCGGTCGTATAGGATTGATAAGTCGGCAGTGTTGTAGAAAAATTGTCCCCTCCGCGAGTTTAAGTACCATGCCACGCGAGCGGTTTACGGTCCGCGTTACTAAAGATTATTTGGTTTTCTGCTCAGGCCACTTCATTACCTATGAGGGGTCGGAATGTGAGCGCTTGCACGGCCACAACTATCGGGTTGCGGTGGAGGTCGTGGCCCCTTTGGATGAGAACCATTATGTGTTCGATTTTATCGCGTTGAAAAATATCATGCGAAAGCTCACCGATGAACTCGATCACTACATGTTGTTACCAACCAAAAGTAAACTCATACGAGTCGAAGCCACTGAGAAAAGTGTCCGAGCAGCCTTTCGGGATAAGGAATGGATTTTCCCCAAAAGCGATTGTGTGCTTCTCCCGATTCCTAATACAACGGCAGAACTTTTAGCGAAATACTTGACCGACCGTCTTTTGGAAGAAATTCGGCAATCACACGGCTTTGTTCCGGATATTTGCCGAATGGAAGTGGAAGAAAGTTTCGGCCAAGTGGCAACGTATGAATTCTTCCGAACGACTCCCCCCAACGAATAAACCCATCCCTCCTTTCGCCGCCAAAATCCCTCGATCGATATTGGTCACCGCACCATTCCGCACCGCTATACCAATCTTGAAACTGGCGCTAGCGCGATCGAACGAGAGCCATTCTTGATTCGATCTAGAGCCTGTTATTGACTTTGGAGTCCCAAGTGTTTGATGGCAATCATAACAAAGGCAAGCCAATGCCAGCCGGCTAGCGTTTCGGCCAGTCGTTCGTAATCCCGCGTCAAGCGGCGAAATCGTCCAAGCCAGCCGAAAG
>CAZFDX010000450.1:0-4344 GCA_964518325.1 uncultured Alcaligenaceae bacterium
AAACACCAAGCAATACATGAACTCGGTACCTTGCCCGATTGGGTTTGGCCCCCCCCCCAGAATGATGATGCACTTGTCGGATCGGAAGGGTTGGATTTCGCTTTCGGAAATCAGTTCGACCTCATTCTTTTCGTTGATGCGTTTGGCGGGGTGTTCGTAGGTGCTGTAGTAGTAGGGGGTATAGGCCTCGAATTCCGCAGCACAGGTATCGACCAATTTGAAGACCGCTTCGACCCCTAATTCTTTACGTCGTTTGCGAACGGCGTATTCGCTAATATCCCCCCAGATCGAGGCCAACTGTTTATCGGAAAAGCCGTTCTGCTTCGCTTCAAAGAAAATCTCGGTGGTGGCATTTTCGAGAGTCCCGATGGTGCGAAGTTTCTGCTCGATTTTGACCAGTTGTTGAATTTGTTCCAGAAACCAAGGATCGATTTTGGTGAGCGAGTGGATTTCGGGGATGGTGAAACCGGCCAACAGAGCATAGCGGATGTACCAAATGCGTTCCCAGTTGGGGCTAGCCAGTTTGGCCGTGATTTCGTCGTGATTGGGGAAATTCGGTGTATTCCAACGATCTTGAGCATCGCAACCGATTCCAAAGCGGCGGACTTCCAACCCTCGTAGTGCTTTTTGTAACGATTCTTTGAAAGTCCGACCGATTGCCATCGTTTCACCAACCGATTTCATTTGGGTGGTCAAAACGGGATCGGCATCGGGAAATTTCTCGAAGGCAAATCGGGGGACCTTGGTCACCACATAATCGATGGTGGGTTCAAAACTCGCAGGGGTTTCCCGAGTAATATCGTTCCGCAATTCGTTGAGGGTATAACCGACAGCCAATTTGGCTGCAATTTTCGCGATGGGGAAACCGGTTGCCTTGCTGGCGAGGGCACTGGATCGAGAGACACGCGGGTTCATCTCAATGACGATCATGCGACCATTACTAGGATTGATGGCGAATTGGATATTCGAGCCACCCGTTTCGACGCCGATTTCTCGGATGATGAGTTTGGCGGCATCTCGCATCCGTTGATACTCTTTATCGCTCAGGGTCTGAGCCGGTGCAACGGTGATGCTATCGCCGGTGTGAACCCCCATCGGATCGAGATTTTCGATCGAGCAGATGATGACCACATTATCCATGCGGTCGCGCATGACTTCTAGTTCGTATTCTTTCCAACCGATGATCGACTCTTCGATGAGAACTTCCTTGGTCGGGGAAAGCTCTAGACCGTAGGCCAATTTGGTGTTAAACTCCTCGCGATTGTAGGCAATGCCCCCCCCCGTACCTCCCATGGTGAAACTGGGCCGAAGCACGCAGGGCAACCCGACTTGTTCCAAAATCTCGAATCCTTCGGCCAAGGAATGGGCGACCCCACTTCGTGGTAGGTCCAGACCGATTTTCTCCATGGCGGCTTTAAATTTCGAGCGATCTTCGGCTTTTTCAATCACATCGGCCCGAGCGCCGATCATTTCGACTTTGTATTTTTCCAGCACCCCATACTTATAAAGGTCCATGGCGGTGTTCAGCCCTGTTTGGCCTCCGAGTGTGGGCAACAGTGCATCGGGTCGCTCCTTGGCGATAATTTTTTCGACCACAGTCCAAGTGATGGGTTCCACATAAGTCGCCTGCGCCATCTCTGGATCGGTCATGATGGTGGCAGGGTTTGAATTGACCAAAACGACTTCGTATCCTTCTTCTCGCAGTGCTTTACAGGCTTGGGTTCCTGAATAATCGAATTCACAGGCCTGACCGATAATAATTGGGCCCGACCCAATCAACATAATCTTCTTAATGTCTGTTCGTTTTGGCATAGTCTGCACAGTCTCACAAATACATAAAATCCTTTGAATTTTATGAACCTAAAGCAATCGAACTAGAGGGGAAAGAGAAAGTCGATTTAATCAAAGGTGGGGGTAGAATGGTTAACGGCAAAATTTCTAGGGCAGGAAATTCTAAGACGAGTGATATTAGGGCAGGTGATATTAGGGCAGGCGATATTAGGGCGAGTGATTTTATCACCGATGAGTACTCACTTCGTTCATGAGGCATCGGTCAGTTATCTGATCCGTTACCTTTGGTTTGCTTAAAGGCCCTCTACGGAATCCAACGAAACGATATTCCAATTTTGGGAGAGCAAACGATCATACTGGGTTTTCTGAAATGAGTGTGCCGAGTTATTTTTCCGACATTAACTTGGCAAGGGGTTGAGTCGCTTCGATATTCGAGAAGATGATTTTGAGCATTACGGTTAAAGGGACGGCCAGAACCATTCCGGTCGCCCCCCAGCAATATCCCCAGAAGGCCAAGAAAAACAGGATCACAAGGGGGCTGACCCCAACCGATTTCCCGATCATACGGGGTTCGATCAAACTGCTACAAAGACCTTGGATGGCAATCAGCAAAGCACCTGTGACCCAAAAGGGCCAGCCCAATTGGTATTTCAGCAGTACAAAAATCATCGGTGCGGTGAAGGAAATGACCGCCCCCACATAGGGAACAAAGTTCATGAAGAAGGTCAACGCTCCCCAGAAGACGGCCAAACGAACTTGAAAAACGGCCAAGATCAAAGTCGTTGGGATGGCAAGGATGAGACTGGCCTTGACCTTGGCATAAAGATAATGGGAGATGGATTCGTTGATTTCTTTCACAGCGGCTAAAATCGTTTGTGCCGAACGATCCCGAAAGGCATGTTGAATGCGATCAGGCGCACGCCCTAACTCCAAGAGTAAAAACAGCAGGTACAAGCCCACAATTGCGGTTCCGGAAATCAGGCTCCCCGCGAAGTTCAGCATCGGGACTGCCGATTCCATAATGAAGTTATCGAATTCCGATTCCAACTCTTTGGCGCTTTGCACGAATTTGGCCAATTGAGGGGAGCGCGTCGAAAAATAGGCCTGCAGGTCGTTCATCATCAACCGAAAGGTTTGTTTCATTTCGGGTAAGTATTCCCGAATCGACATGACCCCATTTTGAATGATAAACCCCAACAGAACCACCACACCGATCGACAGAATGCCAAACACAACGAGAGCGAATCGACGCGGGGTCCTTTTTTTGACTTGCGAATAAATCGGCAGCAGGACATAGGCAATGAGAACGGCCAACAACAGCGGTTTCACAACCGGCCCCAATTGTTGCAATAAGTACCAACCCGAGGCAGCAATTAAAAACCATCTCGAAGCTGCCTTTAAGGTCACATTCTCCGTCGGAGCGGGTGAAGGTGTGGAACCGGATTGGTTCGATTCCGATGGGGAAAGGGGAGACTCTTCCCGTGGCACGTTCGGTTGGGAGGGAGAATCGCCTTGTTCTCCTTGTTGGGTGTTAAGAAGGGAAGGAGGAGATTCTTCCTGTTCCGTGTTCAAACTCGGTTGGTTCTGGGACACAAAGATTCTCTCAACTCGATTTTAGTCTTGTTGTAGAGAATTATAACCCCAGTGCCTTTTGAACTTGCTCGGGGGTTGGAAAATTTGGCGTGAAGAAATTTCGTTCAACGGATCGTTTATAGGCACAGGGATACCCCCGCTGGGCAAAAGTCGGCTCGAAGGGGTTTTCGTATCGTGTGCTGAAGGCGATCCTCAGCCCCTGACAATTTTCCGTTGCCGAGCGATGCACCGTAAACCCATTCATCAACAACACACCCCCTAATGGAACGGGGCAATCTACAAACGATTGGTCTTCTAATAGCTCGGGTTTGATTTGCAGGGCATAGGGAGTAATTTCCCCTTCCCAAAGCCCCTTGAGGTGACTTTGAGGAATGACTTGCACGGGGTAAGTGGTGGGAGAAATTTCCATCAAAGGAGTCCACAAAGTGACCACATCGAGGCTCCCTTGAACCGAGGGCCAGTCTTGATGCGCCTCTAAACCAAAATATCCATTGGGGATTTTCAGCTTCTCCGACATGATGTGAATGACCGGTTCGGTGGACATACTAAACGGGGCCAAGCCAAACTCCGAGAGGATTTCTTGAATCCGATCACTCACACTCCAACGATAGACCGACGCTAACTTCGGTAAGTATCGCACTGTGGAAAGGTAAACCTGCACATTGTGTCGGAGCAGGGTTTGCATATCCTCGTGCAGGGATTCCAAGGGGTTTTCGTTCCGACTGACCGGCTGACAACGCTGACGAAGTTGGAATTGAATGACCGAATGAATGGCCTGCCGCATTTCAAGAAGGTGCTGTGGGGGAACAACCTCTTTTAAGACAACGTAACCGTTTTTCTGATAAAAGGCCTTCTCTGCTGCAAATCTCATAACCATCACAACCGGCAAGAGAAATAGGAATACTCAAATCATCGAAGCAACGGCAGAAAAATTTCTCGGCGTATTTGTTCCCTTTGTTC
>CAZFDX010000451.1:0-2697 GCA_964518325.1 uncultured Alcaligenaceae bacterium
CCACACGAAAGTTTAACCCCATCTTAAAGCAGCAGGTGGAACCACCAGTTTAACCAACGGGGCCGACCGGAAATTTTCTCATCCTCGCGGGAGATTCTATGGCTTTAAGCGAATCAACTACGAAGGTGCGACCGGCGTAGATGCATGGCAGTGTAATTCGGGCGAATAGCAACAACACGTCAAAACCCTGTCGTATGAAGCGGCTGCATTGTATGGCACGCACACGGTGGAGATTGCTTGGAACGGGAAGGATGGCAAACCTTTTGCCCGCGAGATTCGTCAGCTGACGGTTTACCAATGTCCCAAAGGAAGACTGGTTGAATTTAAGTCAACACTTTCGACGCCACTCGAAAAGGTCCGGCTCGATGGGGACCCTCAACATGCGGGCTTTCACTTCCGCAGTCATGTTTTGGTTGAAGAGAAGACCGAGAACGAGACCTATTTTCTTCGTCCTCATGGCAAAGGAGAAAAAGGTAAAGAAGAAAATTGGGCCAATGCTAAATCCCCTGCCAGCACCATCAACCGCCCGTGGACGGCCATGAGCTTTGTCATTGCCGACAAACGCTACACAACCGTTTATGTGGATCATTCTTCTAATCCGAAAGAGGCTCGCCAAAGCGAACGGAAATATGGTCGTGTGGGGACTTATTTTGAATACGATTTGACTAAAGATAAACCTCTTAAAGTTCAATATCGTCTTTGGGTTCAAGAGGGAGAAGTCACCTCGGAACAGTGTGACGACCTGTATCGCAGTTTCAACCTCCCCACGAAACCCTAGCCTCCTTTGTGTTAACGATCGGCTTCATATCGCCCCCTCAAGAATGTTATCCCCTGATATTTTGCTCTACTGATAAAATTCGAGACAGAATCTCAGTAATCGGGGCCGAACCATTTCTCGCAGAACAATTTTTTAATCGGAACTAAAAAGTTTGTCGCGTTCTAGCTCGATTCTTTGGTAACTTTTCAACGCAAAATTCTATCGAATAGTAAAGTTTTACTCATGAAGTTGGCGGTTCAAGGAAGTCAAGACGTATTCCCTTAGTGAAAATATGGAAGAAGAAGCTCGATTTTTCGACAGGATCAGCGATACACTCTTGGTCGAGGAGGCCCAAAACGGCTCAACTTCTGCCGAGAATGAACTTTATCGTCGATATTCACAAAGGTTGATTGCTCTAACCAAAAAGAAGTGGCCCGAAGTCCTCAAACGATCGTTGGACCCCGAAGATGTGGTCCAATCGGCCATGAATAATTTTTTTCATGGAATGCGAAGGGGGCTTTACCGAATCGACGATAGTACCGAGCTTTGGGCATTGTTAATGGTCATTACCCTGAACAAGCTCCGGTCCAAACAGGCTTGGTACATGGCAGCGAAACGAGACTTGCGGCGGACCGAATCGCACGAGATGCACCTTCAAACGGTCAGCGCCGAAACCTCCCCACAAGAAGCCGAAATTTTCTTGCAGGAGATACTCGATCGCCTTCCTCCGGAACATCGAAAAATTGTGGAACTTCGTTTACACGGGCACGATGTGGCAGCCGTTGCCGATCAGATCGGCCGCTCGAAACGGACGGTGGAACGGTTACTTAACGACTGCCGAGTTCGCCTTTCAAAGATGCTCCAAGAATCCCAACACGACCTACCATGAATCCTTGCGATACCTCCGTTGCTGACGATTTTGAGCAGCTCATACAGGCCTTTGAAACGGCTCGCTACAATCAAAAAGAGATTGAACTTTCTGATTTTTTCCCTTCACCCAATCACCCTCGGCGTGCGGAGATTATTCAAGAAATTATCTGCATCGACATCGAATGGAATTGGACCGAAGGGGGGACCAGCCGCGTTGAAGATTATTACTCGGTGGCAGGGGATTTGTTCCAACGAAGTGATTTTCGCAAAGCGGTTGCCTTTGAGGAATATCGGCAGCGTTGTTTAGCCTACGAATTAGTTCGCCGTGAAGACTATGCCCAAAAATTTGCCATCGATACCAGCGATTGGCCCGCCCCCCCCTCATTAGAATCCGAGAGTTTTCACTCTCGGAGTTCTATCACCATTATTAGTGAGATTAAACCCGTAGTGAGTCAGACCAAGCCGGTTGTGGGTGAGATTAAACCGGTTGTGGGTGTGAGTCAGCCGGCTCAATCTGAAGAAGAGTTGTTGGCGAAAACCAATGAGGTAGCGGTTCCCGTTGTCATTTCGGATGCGAAAACCCCGTTGGAAAACACTCATTCTTGCTCGAGAAAGGTTAGGCCGCCTTCGAGTGTGGTGGGTGAAAAATCCGAGGGAATTTCGTCCGCACCCGCGCAGGACGATCGCCCCAAATGTGGGGAATGGTTTCAACATTTTCAATTGGTGGATTTACTCGGGGAAGGGGCTTTTGCCCAAGTTTTCCTAGCTAAGCAAGAAGCATTGGCAGGCCGAAAAGTCGTTCTCAAAATCGCCAAAAGGCTCCTCGGGGAACCGGAAAAACTCGCACAGCTCCAACACACCAATATAGTTCCGGTCAATTCTGTTCATTTGGCGGAGGCTTGACATGCACTTTGTCTGGCATATGAGGGAAGGGAGACCTCCGCCAATGTGATTGAATAGACAAAATCGCATGAATATCTTCCAAAGTAACAACACCACAATTGAACGCATTACGATCAACTTAACAAAGCTATCTCACCGAAAGAATTACACACTCGATAATCTCAAAT
>CAZFDX010000452.1:0-9652 GCA_964518325.1 uncultured Alcaligenaceae bacterium
CCCGAATTGCTTACGAATTGGGCAACCCGCAATCCGAATTGCTTACGAATTGGGGAAAGGAAAACCCGAATTGCTTACAAATTGGATGAAGAAACAGCCCCTATTGCCAGAGTCGAAGGCCGGCCGATTGGGAAATAGAAACCCGAATTGCTTGAGCCTTATTTCTTCTTCACTTTGGGTTCCACAAGTGGAAATTCCTTGGATTCGGTGCGGGCCGTTTTAAGGTACGCTTCGATCTTTTCGATCACTTTGGGATGTTCCGAGGCGATATTCTTCGATTCCGAAATATCCTTGCTCAGATCGTAAAGTTCCAACGGGGCCGAGGGACTTAGCCGAATAGCCTTGAAATCTCCGTAGCGAACGGCCTGCTTACTGCCCCCTTCATGAAATTCCCAATACAAAAATTCATGTTTTTTCTGCTCACCTTTGCCCGTTAGGGTGGGAAGAAAAGAAATTCCGTCGATCCCTTTGGGAATTTCTTGGCCAGAAATTTCGCAGACCGTCGGAAGGAAATCCCAAAACGCCCACACATGATCCGAAGTCGTATTGGGTTTAATCACCTCGGGCCAGCGGGCGATCGTGGGAACACGAATCCCCCCATCGGTCAAGGCTCGTTTCACCCCTCGGAATGGTCCGGAACTATTGAAGAAACCCGCTTTGTTTCCCCCTTCCTGATGAGGGCCATTATCGCTGGAGAAGATCACGAGCGTTTTTTGATCCAACTTCAGCTCTTTCAAGTGAGCGAGAAGTTTCCCAATATCGGCATCCATCCGAGTAATCATGGCCGCCCGATCCTTCTCGGCTTGGGGCCAATCTTCTTTCGTGTAGGGTTCATCGGAGGGGACTTCGTTGCCGTTGCCGGTAACCTTGGTCTTTTCGTTGTTGGCATGCGGAACAATCGTTGAAAAGTACAGGAAAAAGGGTTTTTCTCGATTATCGCTGATGAACTGAATGGCCTCTTTCAAAAGGAGATCGGGGGCATAAACATTACATTTCTCGGCCACGCCGGCATCTTTCGATTGGGGGTTATCGATCTTCTCTTTGGTTTCGTTCCGCCAAAGAAAATCGGGGTAATAATTGTGGGCATGCACCTGATTCAGATAGCCATAGAAGAAATCAAACCCCTTTTTAGTGGGTATCCCCGTACTCCCTTCCTCGCCTAGGCCCCATTTGCCAACAAGGGCAGTGCGATAGCCTGCCTTTTTGAGAACCTCGGCCACACATAAATCATCGGGTTCCAAGGGCACATTCCCCTTGGGGTGACCACCGTTCCCTCGGGTTCGGCAATGACCGGTGTGCAATCCCGTCATCAAGGCACATCGGGAGGGGGCACACACTGTAGAACCGGCATAGGCCTGAGTGAAGCGCATCCCTTCCTTGGCGAGTTGATCCAAATGAGGGGTTTTGATTTTCGTTTGACCAAAGCAGCCGATGTCTCCATATCCAAGATCGTCGGCAAGGATGAAGATGATATTGGGTAACCGGCTAGGTTCCGCAGCATAAAGGCATTGTGCAGGAACTAACAATACGAGGAATGGTAGAAGGGAGAGGGATCGATAAATCATTCGGTGGTTCCTTAGAATGGGTGTTAAAGTGGAATGTCAAGTGTGGATTACATTAGCCAGAGTGACTGACCTCTTCAAGGAGTTTCCAACGAAGCGGAAGGATTGCCTTGACGAAGTTTCAAACGAAGCAGAAGGATCGAATACATAGAGAATCAAACGAAACAGGAAGGATCGAATATAAGGAGATTTCAACGAAACAGGAAGGATCGGATTGGTTGGCGTAAAAGTATCATGAAAAGAAGGGCCGTCGTTTGGTGACGCGATTCTATTCTGCGACGACTTTGAGTTTGGTGATTTTGCTGTTGGCGATTTTGTCTCTTATTGCTCGATCGAGAATGATACATCCTTCCGAGGCGGTCATGTTCATTTTGGCATTATCACCGTGAATCAGAAAATCGTCTCGGCCTTGTGCATCATGACCGATCTGAGTCAAAGGCATAACAACCGGCCCGAGACGTGGGTGATTGAAGGCTTTGCCAATCTGCCACATTCCGTCTGGAATGGGTCCCACATTGCGGACCTTCTCTTTGACAGGCTTGTTAAGCCCTTCTCCTTTGCCGGAATATCCTCGGGCGATTTCTTTTCCATCTAAGCTGAGTATGCCGGTCTTCTGTGAGTAGACATAATACTTCTCTTTCTCTTCCTGTGCATGGGTCGGCCCACCTAGAAAGACCAACATAAGCAGCAGAACGGATCGTTTCCAGAACATACACTAGGTCCCCTTAGGTTTTGCCGGATGCCATAGGAAAATTATGTTTGGGTAGAGCCATCTGATTGGATTCAGCCTGTGAAAAGTTCGTCGATCGGTTTGCCACTGGGGAGTACCGGAACGGGGCGACCATTGTTGATGTATTCGGCCTTGGTATCGACCCCGAGATGACGATAGATCGTGGCGAGAACATCTTGTGGCGTTTTCGGATTGGCCTTGGGGAAAGCCCCTTTCGCATCGGATTCGCCCACTACGGTACCGCCGCGGATACCCCCTCCGTACAGGGCAGCACTAAAGACATTGGGGTAATGGTCACGGCCCGCATTCCCGTTGACTCGTGGAGTTCGGCCAAATTCGCCCCATGCGAGTACCATGACCGATTCCGATAATCCCCGTGCTTCGAGGTCTTCGATCAGAGCCGTAAAGGCCCGATCCCAACGATCGAGGAAACCTAATTTGAGCGACTCGAACCCCTTGACGTGGGTATCCCACCAACGCAAGTCCACAGTGACCAAACGGACGCCCGCTTCGACTAAACGTCGGGCCAAAAGAATCCGTTGACTCCAAGCAGGGCAACCACAACGATCCGATGCTTTCGGATCGAAGGCGGGCATAAAGCCATAGCGTTCGCGGATGGTTCGGGGTTCTTGATCTAAATCAAAGGCATCACGGGCCGCCCGCGAGGTGAGAATATCCCATGCTTTTTGAGTGTAGCGATCCATGGCTTCGACTTGTCCGGTTCGATCCATCTCACGACGAAGGGAATCGAAACTGGCAAGGAGTTGTTTTCGTTCGCCGACCCGTTCCAAGGTGATCCCTTGCGCTAGTTCAAAATTGGGGACGCGGAACGGCCCCGTGTTGGCAGGGTCCGCCATGGTTTCAAAAGGTTTGCAGGCCACGCCAAGATAGGCCGAACCCGTACCAGGGACCATCCGAGGAATCATGACATACGGCGGCAGCTCCGGTGTGGTGTGCCCCAGTTGCTTGGCAACAATCGAACCACACGAAGGATAAAAATTCTCGTCGGGGGCTGGTCCGGGCTTGTATCCGGTGAAGCAAATTTGGTCCCCTGTGGAATGCCCTGCATCCTCATGGTTCAGGCTTCGGATCAAAGCCCATTTATGCATGATTTTGGCCGACATCGGGAGTAAATCCGTTAAGCGAACCCCCTGAACAGTGGTCGGCATGGAACCGAATTCCCCGCGATATTCTTCGGGGGCATCGGGCTTGGGGTCCCACATATCGATGTGGCTGGGGCCTCCCCGCATCCACAAAATGATCACCGAAGTTTGACGTTTCGCCAGTGAATCGCCAGCTTGCGCTTCGTAACGATACAGTTGCGGCAAGGTCAGACCCATACTGCCTAAAACACCGGCTTTGACAAAACTACGCCGGTCCGGACGAAGTGTACGTTGGAATTCGGAACAGGTATATTTCTGGGACATAGAACGCCCATGGAAGTAGAGGTTGGTAGGTGAAATATAGTGTAACCAATTTTTGAGCGAAATACCAACGAAATTTTTTCTCTAATCCGGAAAGGCAAGGGTCGTAGTCTGATGTTCGCGACCAATCACCACATGAGGATAAAGTGCCTCCGCTTGTGGGCGGAAAAACTCGGGATTGTGGTTGGCAGGACTAAAATGCGTCAACCAAAGTTGTTTGGCCTGAGTGGTCACCCCCACCAAGGCGGCCTCGGCGTAGGTCATGTGTTTGTTCTCAACGGCCTTGGGGTAATCGGCCGGATCACCATAGGTGGCCTCACAGATGAGCAAATCGACCCCCGAAAGGAATTCCACCAAATTTTGGTTAGGGCGTGTGTCGGTCATGTATCCAAGTGATAAACCCCGTCGCGGTGGCCCTAATACCTCATCGGGAAAGAAAGTTTTCCCCTCGTAAGTGACAGTTTCACCACGTTGGAGATGCTTCCAGTACTTCACTGGTAAACCGGTAGCTTTGGCTTTTTCAGGTAAAAAGGCCGGCCCCCGATCGATTGAAAGCCGATAAATCAAACAGGGAATTTCGTGGTCCCCCATGCAGGAACGAATTTTCAGACCCCCTTGGTTAATCTCGTCGTGGGGATCTCCGGTCATTTCCCGATAAATAATGGGGAACGGCAGATACGGAGCAATCACCCGCAGGGATTCCACAACGTGGCGAATCCCCTTAGGACCTACGATCGTCACCGGTTCGGATTTGCCCCGCTCGCTATTGCCAATGGTGAGCAGCAACCCCGGCATGCCTGAGATATGATCGGCATGAAAATGGGTGATGAGAATCGTGCCAATTTCCCGTAATCCCCATCCTAATTTCCGCAGACTGACTTGGGTTCCTTCGCCGCAATCGATCAAGGTTAATTGACCCTGATACCGAACCAACGCACTGGATAAAAACCGATTGGGTAAAGGGAGAGTTCCTCCCGTTCCAAGTAATGCAACATCGATCATTGAACGCTCTCTGAAATCAGGAGTATTATCCTAAAGAGAGAGGGCTAATCGGTTAGGGTTCCCGTCAGAATTTTCCTCACCGCCGAAGTGAATTTTTTTCTCACTTTTATCTCGCTCTTTCCTCGAACAGCGAGGGAGTTGATAGTGCTCAGATCACTCTCGAAACAGGAAGGGGGGCGATGTGGTTTGGATCACGGTTTCGATATTGGAGGCCGGTAGAAAATCGTAAGAAGAGAGTGTGAAATAACTCCCCCACAAAGAGAGTGTGAAATTAATCCTCCACAGGTAGGCGGGTTAACTTAAATGGTTTGGCTTTACTCGGGTTAATAGTGCCATCACTCCAACGAAGGTTCAAATATCCTTTAAGAGGATCGAGCTTCAGGTCTCCGAGTGCGGCATTAATTTGGAATTTCAGCACCGCACCGCTCGGGATTTCTGCGGGAATGGGGACCTTGGGGAAAGCAACCACAACCCGACGCCCCTCAGGGAAACCGAGCGTGGGTCCCAAATCGACTTCCACTAAACCTTGGAGAAAGCCGAGGTTGCTATCCACTTTGATGGGTTGATCGGTCTTGTTGAGTAGCTCCCAGAAAAGGAGCAACTCGCCATTGGGTTTGATAAATCCTTCCAATTCCCCAATATCGAGCTTAGCAAGATACTGACCAATTTCGGGGGAGGAGCGGGGGCTTTGATTGTTGGCGATGCGATACCCAATGTGAGCATCCCAAATCCGAGCTTCGTTCTCGCTGGTCGAAATAATGGTTTGTCCTTCCCCAAGGAAACAAACGCTACAAATCATTCGTGAATGACCGGTCAAGGTGAGTAGTAACCGCTGCGAGGCGACATCCCAAAGTCGAACGGTGGAATCGAAGCCTCCGGTGACCAATCGCTTCCCATCTGGAGAAAAAGCCATGCAGGTGACTTCGCGGTTATGCCCCTCAAAGGAACTGATTTGGTTTCCGTTTTTGACATTCCAGAGTTGAACCACCCCTCGGCCGCGAATGGCTCCACAGACCCCGATCATCGAGCCGTCTGGGGAATAGCAAAGATTTTCGACGATGATCATTTGGGTTTTCAGATGCGAAAGGCGTTCTCCTTTCTCGTCGAGGATGACGACCTCGTTATGCGTTGCCAAGGCCAGCGTTTTTCCATCGGGACTATAGAGGAGTTGTTGAACCCGTTTGCCCGTGCCCGGTTTGACGATGTGGTTCCGTTTTTCAGGAATTTGGAAATCGTGGATGAACTCAATCGTGTCTGCTTCGGTGGCAACCGCTAGAGTTTTTCCTCCAGGTTGAATGGCCACTGCAGTTGGTAGACCTTTGGTAGGCTTGAGGGTGTAACTCAGAAGGTTCCTATCGTTGAAATGGTGCCAACTGAGTAAGCGGTGCTTGTCATTCCAAACGTAGGCTGCGGTTTGGCTTTTTGGGTCGAGGGACAGACTCAGCGCGACTGGAGACATAAACCGAGGCATCGGTTTAACAAATGATCTTTTGATTTGTAAGATAGTGGCATCCATCCGATGTTGCTGAATGGTCCCGAGGCTATCGAGGAAAAAGGTCTCATCTTTGCCATAGGGAAACACTTGGTTCCAACAATTATTGATATCGAGAAGAACGCCGCCAAATTCGTCTTTGGTAATATCCCAAGTGGCCAAGACCTGATCATCTCCGATTGAGCAAAGGGTTCGGGCATCGTTATCAAAGCATAACCCACTGATCCGGACGTTATGGGCAGGGCGACGCCATTTCATCATACCCGTTTGGCAATTGTGGATTTTGATAATCCCCGAGTTACCCCCGCTGGCGCAATACTGCCCATCTTCAGTCAGGGCGATGGCATGAACGTGATCGTTGACCACAGGGATAGTATTACGCACTTCTTTTTTATCGATGTCGATGAGGACAACATTCCCCGTGGTGGTACCGACGGCTGCCAAGGGTTTTTTGTTGGCTCCCGCAACCGAAACCACCCCCGAAAAGGTTCCTGCCAACGACATGGAATAGTGGACCTGTTTCGTTTGGGTTTGGAAAATCACGACCCGACCCGAATGTTCCCCCGCAATTAGGTATTTCCCTTCCACTGCGAGCGCGATCGCATTGACGCCGCTGGTGAGGGCATTTGCTCCCTCGACCGATGGCGAGTTAAATTCGTGATCGATTTCCCCCTTCTCAGGATCGATGGCCAAGACTTTCCCAGCCGATTCGGGATTGACCATCGAACCAATACTGACGTAGATCGTTTTCCCATTGGGGCTAAAAACAAGGGATGTAGGATATTGTTTGACTGCCAGATTTTTGAGGCTGATTTTTTTGTTGAGTTTCGGGTCGGTGCGATCGATGATTTGAATGGTCGCTTGGTCGATAGAATCAATCGTGGGTTCTATCAATCCCGTCTCGGCAACCGCCAAGTAGCGAGCATCGCTGGAAATACCGAAGCAGACAATCCGTCACCTGGAGTTATAATATAAATTTGTCCTCTTCATGGTGTTCAGCGAGAGTTCATACACCGCAAAGCGATCTGTTACTATCCATGCACCTTTGACGGAATTCACACCAATCAGGGGGCGGTTAAATACTTGATGCAACAGGTAAGACCTCACAAGGCTTTTAAGGTAATACCATTCAAATCCTCGGAGCGATTTTAGATCAGCAGATGATTCCAGTTTGTTGAGAATATCGACGGTATTATCAATTTGGCCCGATTGGTATTCTGAATGAGCTAGGGCCATCTTCACGGCATAAATTTCCGATTGAAGTTGAGTGCTTAACCGATTGGCTTCTTTCGTTTTGAGTTGGGCTTCGTTCTTAGCTTCGTTGGCTTCCTGCGTGGCTTTTTCCGAGGCGAGCCTCGCACTTTCGGCCGCTTCGCGCTGCTCGCGTTCGCGGTTCCTTGCTTCGTCGGCCTCTTTGGCTCGCTGGCGGGCTTCGTTTGCGGCCTTTTCAGCTTGCGATGTTTTTTCCTCTAGGAGTGTCGCGTTCTTTTGGGCCTGTTCCGCATAATTCGCGGAACGCACGGCCAAAATCGATGCCACCAAGGTCCCCACAATCAGGATCAAAAAGACGCTTGTTAACAGGCTCGCAACCACAGGGTTTCTTCGACACCATCGATAGGCTTGTTCGACCGGACTGATCCGACGAGCCTGAACGGGAAGCCCTCGCAGATACCGATCCAAATCGCGAACCAATCCTGAGGCGCTTAGGTAGCGTTCTTCGGGATTCTTCTCTAGACACTTCAGGCAGATCGTTTCTAAATCCCGAGGGATTTTGGTTTGGTACCGGTTCGGCAAGGTCGGGGTTTCGCTCACGACCTTTTGCATGATTTCTACGGGATTATCGGAATCGAACGGAACTTTCCCCGTGAGCATCTCGTACAAAATGACCCCGATGGCATACACATCGACTCCCGGACCCAAGGGAATATCTTTGCGGGCCAATGCTTGTTCGGGGGACATGTATTGTGGTGTGCCAGCCGCGATTCCCGTGGAGGTGAGCCGAGAATTTTCTAGGAATCGCTTGGCAATCCCAAAGTCCGTGATCTTTGGTTTCCCCTCCGCTGTGAATGAAGTGAGCAACACATTCGAGGGCTTCAAATCTCGGTGGATGATACCATGCTCATGTGCGTGCTGTGCCCCCAGTGCAATGCCGATGGCAATCTCGGCCGCTCGGCGGGGGGGCATGACTCCTTGATTCAGGAGCTGGGCTAAAGTTCCCCCCTCGACATATTCTAACGAACAGTAGGGGAAGCCATTCGCTTCACCCACCTCGTAGACTTGAACGATATTTTCATGTTGAAGTTGAGCGGTTGATTCTACCTCAAGGCGAAATCGCTCTCGATCCTCTGCCGAAGCAAAAGAACCCGAAAGCATCACTTTCAGGGCCACCGTGCGATTCAATTTCGTTTGGATGGCCTTGTACACTACACCCATTCCCCCACGACCTAGCTCGCAGAGGATTCGGTAACCTTCGATTTCTGGATTCGCCCCGTGCTTCAATGTGGGAAGAATGGATTGGCTCCGGTGAAGTTGAGCGGTATTCTTCGTCTCTAGATATTCTGCCAAACGATCTGAAAGCCAAGGAAACCTTTGATAGTATTCTTCTTCAATAATGGCTTGCTTAGCGGCGCGTCGGCATTGAATTTCCCGAATCACCAAATCGTACCAATCATCGGTATTGGCAGAGATCGCTCGAAGGTCTTCTTGAAAATGTTCAACCCGAAGACCCTCACCCGACTTCCAACTGGTCACCAATTGTTTGATAACCTCTGCAAGTCGATTTCGGTTGGCAGAAGTGGTCTCAATCACGATAATCCTCTTGGTGCGGCGTCGAAAAGGCTGTGAAGCGGTGGTCGTTTTTCGATCAGAGGCAGTGTACTTTATAAACAGGTGTTGTGAGAGGATTTCGTCCCTTTCATGAGAAATTTCACAGGAAGTAATTTACTCGGGGAACAAAATTTCTTCTGGTGCCTGAACTTTTCACGCAGTCCTCAAAAAATCGGAACCAGACCAGACAGCCAAAACGAGAAACCCTCCTTCAATAATGGGGCGGGACTGGAAATTTGAAAACACTTCTTGAAAAGTGGGGCGGGACCTAAAATCAGTTTCGGGACTGTGATGAGTCAGTTTTGAGAGTGGTTCCCTCATACCAAGGTAGTTATGCGTGAGATGCGTCACGTTCATGGGCCAGTCCGTTGGAACGCAACTCTGAGAACAGCGTCTACCTTGTTGATATGCATGAGATGCGTTGTGTTGATTGGCCAGAATTGTTGTTCCCTCATACCAAGGAAGATATGTCGTTTAGCTTACAATTAGCCGATGCCGTCAGACGGGTCGGGAATCCCCTCTGTGTGGGTTTGGACCCCCGTTGGGAATCGCTGCCTCAATTGATCCGAGCCACCTATGCGGATGGAACCTTGCAGGGAATCGCCAAGGCCTATGA
>CAZFDX010000453.1:0-5072 GCA_964518325.1 uncultured Alcaligenaceae bacterium
GAGGATATCCGATACGTCCCCACGATCGAAGAAACGCTTGAACGCATCAAAGGGGTCACCCTTGAGCAAATCAAAGAGCTTTACACCAAGCAATTAGGGGCCTCGCACGGGGAACTCGTTGCCGTCGGTGATTTTGATCCGAAGGTGATTGAAGAAGGATTTTCGTTCTTAAAATCGTGGAAAAATGGTGTGGAATATAAACGAATCCCCCGTGAGGTGAAAGCGGTCGAAGGGGAAACGCAAGTGATTAACACTCCGGACAAGGCCAATGCAGTGTATTTGGCCGGAATCGTCTTCCCTATGCTCGATACCGATCCCGATTACCCTGCGCTCAAGATGGGTAATTACCTTTTTGGGGAAGCCGCGTTGGCAAGCCGGTTGAGCAATCGCGTGCGGGGCGAAGAAGGGCTTTCCTACGGTATCGGATCGATGATTTCAGCCCATTCCAAAGACCCCCGTGGTGGCGTGCAAATTTTCGAGATCACGAACCCGCTCAACATGAAAAAGGTCGATGCTCTCGTCACCGAAGAGATTAACAAATTCCTCAAAGAGGGACTCAGCGCCGAAGAACTCGAAGCTGGCAAAAAAGCCCTTCTCGATGGCTACAAGGTGGAACGAGCCAACGATAATCAAATTGTTATCCAATTGGCCAACGGGCTTTATAATGGTCGCACTTTCCAATACACCATCGACTTCGAGAAAAAGATCAGTGAACTAACGCCCAAACAAGTTCAAGATGCCTTCAAGAAGGTTCTCGATCCAAAGAAGCTGGTGGTGATTCAAGCCGGCGATTTCCAGAAGAAATAATTTCGAGAAAATCGTGCAGGCTACCCTCCCCCCTCGATGGGTTCACTAAAACATAAGGCTCACTAAAACCGCAAACAACCTTGGATGTTTTACGATCCATCACCCCAATGCCCCAATGACTTCTATGGCATTCTCGAAGGAATCACCACGGCCCGTTAGGTTTTGGACCTTTTGATATTCCTATGATTCATCTGCGGATTCTTTTTTTTGCTAAAGCTCGGGAGCTTGCAGAGGTTTCGGAAGCGGTGATCGCATTTCCGGAAGGAAAAAGCGTGAAAGAATTGCGTGATCTACTCATTCAGAATTATCCCAAATTATCGGGTTTCCTCGACCTGTGTGCGGTCGCTATCGATGATGAATTCTCGTCGGATGCTCAACGGATTCAGAAAGAGGCAACCGTGGCCATACTCCCCCCTGTTTCGGGAGGCTAAAATAATCTCATCATGCCAATCGTTGTGAGGGAACGCGATTCGATTGACTAAAAATAATCTCATCATGCCAATCGTTGTGATGGAACGCGATTCGATTGACTAAAATAATTTCATGATTCAAATCGTTCGAGAAGCGATCGATCCTTCCCCGTTGACGGAAAAAGTACGGATGCGCCATTGTGGAGCGGTTGTGACCTTTTGGGGAACCGTGCGGGAACTGACCGGAGACATTTTTACGACTTCGTTGGAGTATGAAGCCCATGAACCAATGGCCCTGAAAATGCTCAATCAGATCGAGATGGAGATTCGGCAAAAGTGGCCCATCGGCGAATTTGTATTGGTGCATCGTTTGGGACATTTAGAAGTGGGCGAGATCGCGGTTGTTGTGGCTTTGAGTACGCCCCATCGTCGGGAAGCCTTTGAAGCCTGTGAATATGCGATTGAGCGGCTGAAACAGATTGTCCCCATTTGGAAGAAGGAACATCAACCCGATGGAACCTCTGAATGGGTTCATCACGGTGTGCGTCCGGAAACCCAAAATTTACCGTCCACTCCGAGGGCTTCATGAGCATCCCGCTACCCTTATTCCCCCCTATTCCCTCGGCTTCGCAGTCCCTTCCGCGACCTGCAACCGAAACCCGTCTGATCGACACCTTTGGGCGAATCCACAATAATCTTCGCATCTCCGTAACCGATCGGTGCAACCTGCGTTGCATCTATTGCATGCCTGAAGAGGTCACCTTCAAACCGAAATCAGAATTATTGACCTTTGAAGAAATCGTTGCGTTTGTGAAGGTCGCAGTGGAGTTGGGCATTAACAAAATCCGTTTGACGGGGGGGGAACCGCTGTTGCGTCGGGGCATTGCCGACCTCGTTCGGATGATTTGCGAAATTCCCAAAATCGAAGACCTAAGTTTGACCACGAACGGGATTTTATTGAAGCCCCTCGCTCGGGAACTTTATCAGGCAGGGCTGAGGCGATTGAATGTCAGTTTGGATACCCTCGATCCGGAACGATTTTTTTGGTTGTCCCGCCGTCAGGGGTTGGAACAAGTTTTAGAAGGCTTGGCCGAGGCGAAAGCCGTGGGCTTCTCACCAATCAAAGTGAATGCCGTGGCCCTGAAGAATTTTTCCGAAGCCGATATTGTTCCCTTGGCTCGCTATTGTCGGGACCATGATTTCGAGTTACGATTCATCGAATATATGCCCATCGGTGCCGAGCCTTGGGAGCGAGAGAAAGTGTTGCTCGCGGCAGAAATGCAGGCCATTTTAGAACAAGAATTTGGCCCCCTAACCCCCGCACAGGGGAACGATCCGCGTAATCCCTCTTTCGATTTTGTTTATCCCGAAGGGGGGCAAGTGGGATTTATTTCATCGGTATCCCGCCCCTTTTGCCATAGCTGTAATCGGCTACGTCTCACGGCCGAGGGCAAGCTGAGAAATTGCTTGTTCAGCCTAGATGAAACCGATGTGCGCCCTTGGTTGCGTCCACAATTAGCCGCCGAACCCTTACGACAAGCGATTCTACAAACGGTATGGGAGAAATGGGAAGGTCACGAAATCAATTCCGCCCATTTCTTGAAACCCGAAAGGACCATGCACGCCATCGGAGGCTAAATCCCTTTCCAGCTGGGTGTTACCGTGACAATCTGACAATCCCCGAAGAGGTCCCTTTCCGCTGACCATCCTGCACTTTTGGAGGCTCGATTCCGCTCGGTCTCGGATTGTTGCAACCTCGAATCCGCTCAAAAACTCTCCTGAGATGCTCAAGCTATTCGATTCTGTGAACTCTGCTAAAATAATGGCATTCATCACCTACTGAGATATACAAGCCATGTCCCATTCGAGTAAAAAAGTAGCAGTCTTAGTTGAACAACAGTACCAAGAATTAGAAGTTTGGTATCCTTACTACCGATTAAAAGAGGCGGGTTATGGGGCCTATTTAGTCGGTCCCGAGAAGGGCGTCGTTTATCCCAGTAAACTCGGATATCCGGCCAAAGCCGAATTGGCCGCCAGTGAAATCAACGCCGACGATTTTGCCGGTGTGGTGATCCCCGGTGGTTTTGCCCCCGATTTTATTCGACGATCGGAAGCCATGCTGAAATTTGTTCGGGACCTTGCCAGCCAAAATAAAATCTTGGCGGCGATTTGTCACGGCCCTTGGGTTCTTTGTTCGACAACGGCCTTGCGTGGCAAAAAGGCCACCTGCTTCTACGCCATTAAAGATGATGTAATCAACGCAGGGGCCGAATATCAAGATGCCCAAACAGTTGTGGATGGTAACCTGATTACTGCCCGAAAACCCGATGATCTTCCGGCATTCTGTATGGCATTATTGGCCGCATTATCCTGAAATTGATTTATGATCCGATTACCCCAATCTCGAAAAGCTCATCAAGCGGGGTGCCTTGCCTTTTCGCCCGATGGAAACTTGGTCGCAACTGCAGGTCGGGGCCTTGCGGTGCGAATGTTTCAACTGTATCCAGAAAAAAAACTCCTTTGGACCGAAGAACCCTTTCCTCATGATGCGCGCATTGGTGCATTGCACTTTTCACCCGATGGGACCTATCTGGTACGTCAATGGAACATCAAAACAATTTTTCATGCCCTGACTGGTAACAAGGCTCGGGTCCCTGTGAAAAAACGGGATTGGCTGCCTCCGGAACTCACTCCGGGATGGTGGCTACGGTTTTATTCTCCGAATCTTCAATGGTATGCCGAGTATTTTGGAAATCCCCGTTACAATGGCGAATTTTTATTGTGGGATCGTCGGCAGACCCAAGAGATTACGGAGAATGGTCAAGCTATTTCCCTTCCCCTTTTCGAGTATGGGAAACCCTTCGAGCATGAGGAACCTTTCTCGATCCACTCGCGAAGTGTTCCCTTAGCGTTTCACCCGAAGGAACCTTGGCTTTTGGTTGCCTTCGATCATCAAGGGTTAATTGTGGAGTTACCCACGCTCAAAATCATCGCTTCACTCCCATTCCATTCTGCAGTGGGGCAAACCGTGGGAGAAACTCATGTGGCCGCATTCACCCCCGAAGGTCGGCGGTTGTTGATTGTCGATAATTCTTTGGTCCGCATTTGGGAAGTGCCCTCGTTTGTGGAACAAGAATCCCTAGATTGGAAGATCAATCATGTGATGAGTCTCGCGGTCAGTCCCGATGGTCTGAAGGCAGGGATCGCCAACCGTAGGGGGCAAGTGGTCATATGGGACTTAGATTAACTGTGAGCTGACCGATTCGTTCATTCTCGAAATCAGACAATCGGCCAAGCGCTGCCAAGGATAAAACTCACCCGTCGCTTGGCCGAGGTAGCCTTCTTCATTCCCATTTTTGAATTGCCAAACTCCTTTCTCGTATCGGGTCCGCATGATCGATAAACCATTGATGTCAATGGCCCACCAACGACCTTCTTCCCCAGCATTAGGTTTTTCGCGTATCCATTCGATGCCGGCCAAGCGCATTTGAGCATCTTTTGCTAAAGCGATTGAAAGTTGACGGACAAGGGGGGGGATCGGGGCTTGTTCATCGGCCAAACGAATCATCGCTTGGGGACGATGGGCATCGCAACCTTCTGCATGGCAATAGTTCGTTCCGGTCGTTGCCATCCAAGCTGCGAAGCTCACTTCACCTTCCCACACTTCGACTCGTAATACCCAGCGAGATCGATCCATCGGAGGTTGAGGCTTTAACTCTCGAAAGCGAGCAAAGACTTCAACCTCGGGATCAAACGAGATCGCTTGTTGAACAATCACGGTATGCGGGGGTTCATCGGGGAACAGAAGGCAAAGATTCTTTTGAAGTCGCTGACAAGCTCGTTCCAAGGCGGGAA